>JAVRKN010000116.1:0-4903 GCA_031962405.1 Athalassotoga sp.
CGATATGTTATAATAGAGCAAACGTTTGCTCAGGGGTATAATTATGACCACGATGCGTGATATAGCCAAAATTTCTGGTGTTTCTGTCTCAACGGTATCAAGAGTTTTGAGCGGCAAGGGCAGGGTCAGTGAGTCAAAAAGAACGGAAATTCTGAAGATCATCAAAGACCTCCATTACATCCCCGATTATCATGCAAAATGTATGGTCAAGGGTGGAATCATAAGCGTTGGCTTAGTGGTGCCAGACATAACGAACCCATTTTTTTCTGAACTCACAAAAGGCATAGAGTCTGAACTTGGAAACCGCGCCTTGCTTATCCTCATGAACTCATTCAGAGACAACGAAAGAGAAAAGACGCTCTCCCTTGCTCTCAGAGACAACGGTGCGAAGGGGATAATTTTTGGAAATTCGCGCGTCGATGATGATTTTATTTTAGAAATTTCGAAGTTCATTCCAACGGTTGTCTTCGATAAAGAATACAATCTTCCCAACGTTGGGACTATAACGCTTGATAACTTTTATGGTGCTTACATTGCGACAAAGCATTTGATTGAAAATGGCTGCTCGCACATTTTACACTTTGGTGGCTTTCCAGATCTTGATGTTTCAATTCAGAGAAGATTGGGGTACGAAAAAGCCATGACAGAATTCAATCTTATTCCCCAAACTGTGTTTACAGGTTACGATGAAAAAGCAGGCTATGAAAAAGCAAAGGAGATATTTCAATCTGAAAAGTACGATGGAGTTTTTTGCATGAACGATCTTGTTGCCATCGGAGTGATGAAGGCCTTAAAAGAAATTGGGCTTTCGATTCCTAAAGATGTGAAGATAGTTGGATTTGATGATGTGAATTTGTGTGAAGTACTTGTTCCATCGCTAACTTCTGTGCATCAGCCAGTGGAGGAGATGGGGAAGGTGGCGGCAAAGATGTTGATCTCCATGATAGAAAAGAAAGAGGTACAGAGAAGGTATCTTTTCTCTCCGTCACTTGTTGTGAGAAATTCGAGTTTAAAAAATTGAGAGGTGGTGTGATATGGAAAAAAGAAAATTAGGTAAGACTGGTATGGAGGTATCAATCCTCGGTCTTGGAGGATTTCACATGCTCGAGATTTCTAAGGAACTCGTTTTGAAACTCATGGACATTTACCTTGAAAATGGCGGAAATTACGTTGAAACTGCCGCTGAGTACGGCGATGGCGAGTCTGAACAAAAGATGGCTTATGCCTTAAATGGAAGAAGAGACAAAGTCATCCTGGCGAGCAAATGTCACGCACGAGATTTCAATGGCGCTAAGCATTTTGTGGAAAGGACTCTTAAGAATCTCAAAACAGATCATCTTGACATTTTATTCCTTCACCATGTTACGAGCCAATCAGATGTTGAAGCGCTTTTATCTCGTCCATCAGCGCTTGATTATCTGCTTGAAGCAAAGAGTAAAGGCCTTGTAAGAGCGATAGGAGTGTCATTTCATGGCTTGCCAGATTATGCACTCAAAATTCTTCAATCACAATCTCTTGATGTCGTTATGACTCAATTTAACTATTACGATAGATTTAATTTTCCTTCCACTTTTGACACGCTTTTGCCTTACGCCAGATCTAAGGGAATGGGTGTCGTTGGGATGAAGGCTTTCGCAGACGGTTATCTTTACAGATCAACAGAGGATGCTCTCAGGTATGCGCTTACCCAAGATATAGATATTATGGTGGTTGGCACTAATTCAGAAGAGATGCTGTTGAAGGATCTTTCAATTGCAAATGATTTTAAACCAATGCTTCCAAAGTCGATTGAAAATTTGTATTACCGTGCGCCCGAACTTGGCAACTACGTGTGCAGGCTTTGCAACAAATGTTTGCCGTGTCCGGAAGGAATAGACATACCGACTATTTTCAAATATGAGGGCTGGTACGATAGGCAGATGAGGGATTACAAGCCTCACGATGCGCCAGATTACGCTTTGAGAGAAAGGCTTGCATTTTGGTATGGAAATCAAAATGAAGCGAAAGAGGCATATAAGAAACTTGATAAAACTTACAAAGACTGCACTAATTGCGGAATATGCGAGGAAAGATGCCCGTACGATTTGCCCGTCGTCGATAAGTTGAAATTGGTTGATTTTAAACTCGGAAATGGCGAGATCTTTTAAGGAGGTGTTTTATGAATTACAAAAATCTTGGCAAAACTGGTCTTAAGGTATCTGAACTTTGCCTTGGAACGATGAATTTCGGCAACCCAACGGATGAAAGCACATCTTTGAAGATAATAGACAAATTCATAAATGAGGGCGGAAATTTCATAGATACTGCCAACGTTTACAATCATGGGGTATCGGAAGAAATCGTTGGCAAGGCTCTGAAGGGAAGAAGAGATTCAATCGTTTTGGCAACAAAAGTTCATGGAAAGATGGGGCCAGGGCCGAATGATGGCGGTAACGGTAAAAAGCATATTTTAAAAGAGGTTGAAAATAGCCTCAAAAGGCTGAACACGGATTACATAGACCTTTATTGGATTCACAGGCCTGATCCATCGACGCCAATTGAGGAAACGCTTGAAGCGCTCGATTACCTTGTCCAAAAAGGGTACGTGCGTTTTGTTGGCACATCAACCTTTCCAGCATGGCAGATAGTCGAGGCGCTTTGGATAAGCGACAAGAGAAATTTAGTCAAATTTTGTGCCGAACAGCCTCCTTACAGCATAATAGAAAGGCAGGTTGAGAACAGGATTCTTCCGATGTGCGAACATTTCGGTCTTGGAGTTGTTTCGTGGAGCCCTCTGGCCGGCGGTTGGCTTGCTGGAAGGTACAAAAGGGGAAAATCTGCCCCACAAGACAGCAGGGCCGCACAGCATCCAGAATGGAAGGATATGATTGTAGAGGCCAAAAGTGCCGAACAACGCTTTGACATCATAGAAGAGATAGAAAAATTCGCTCAAAAAATGAACACTTCTATGGCGGCTCTTTCCCTTGCATGGGTTATGTCGAATCCCGTCATAACCTCACCGATAATAGGGCCTAAGACGATTGAACATTTGAACGATTACCTTAAAGCAATAGATTTGGAAGTGCCTGATGAATTCAAAAGGAGGATAGATGAATTGATTCCTCCTGGTACTTCATTGTGGCAAAGTGAAAATACGTCCTTTGTGATATGAGAGGAGTGGTTGAGATGGAATACAGAAAAGTTGGAAAATGGGGATTAAAAATTTCCGAATTGAGTTTTGGAACATGGCTTACCTTCGGCCCACAACTTGACGTTGATACTTCTAAGAAGATAATAAGGGAAGCCTTTAAATCAGGCATAAACTTTTTTGATACGGCCGAAGCGTATCAAGGAGGCATGGCGGAGTACATATTGAGCCAGGCACTTAAAGAATTTAGAAGAGAAGATCTTGTCGTATCGACGAAGATCTTCTGGGGCGGACCTGGTCCAAACGATTTGGGATTATCGAGGAAACATTTGATAGAAGGGACACAAAATTCTCTTAAAAGATTGCAGATGAACTACGTTGATCTCGTTTACTGTCACAGGCCAGATCCATCCGTACCGATGGAAGAGGTAGTTTTGGCAATGGATTACATAGTCAGAAGTGGAATGGCTTTGTACTGGGGGACATCGGAATGGAGCGCTCAAGAATTGGAAGAAGCGCACAAGGTATGCAAGGAGTGGAAGTGCGTCGAGCCGATAGTCGAACAACCGCAGTACAACATGCTGAAACGCGAAAGGGTTGAAAAGGAATATCTTCCAATATACGAAAAGTACGGTATGGGATTGACCATATGGAGCCCATTGAATTCTGGAATTTTAACTGGAAAATACAACAATGGAATCCCCAAGGGCAGTAGACTTGATGTTTTTAAAGATAATGGTGGAATTAAGGGAAACATAAATGAAGCCGGCGGCCTCAACGAAAAAACACTTGAGAAAGTAAGAAAATTGACAAAAATAGCCGATGGTTTGGGCGTCAAAATGGCACAACTGGCGCTGGCATGGGTGTTGAAGAATCCACACGTGAGTAGCGCCATATTGGGTGTAAGCAGAATTGAACAACTTCATGAGAATTTGGAGTCGATAAAGGTAAAAGACAAACTTACACCTGATGTGATGAAAGAAATAGATGAGATATTAAGGTGAAAAAAATGGAGAAGGGTCTACCTAAGCAGCGCCTTTGGATGCTCTTTGCAACACTTGGAATTTTTAACCTCGTTGTTTGGTCTTTGATGTTTAGAATGAACATCTTCGATCCAGCGTTGTTAGGAATAGGCGCTCTTGCATATTTCTTTGGTTTGCGCCATGCCTTCGATGCAGATCACATAGCGGCAATAGACAACGTCACGAGAAAGTTAAGGCAAGAGGAGAAGAAGCCCGTAGGGGTGGGCTTCTTCTTTTCATTAGGACATTCAACTGTCGTCATATTGCTTTCTCTTGCGCTCGTCTTTGCGGTAAGAGACGTAAAAGACCAAATGGGGTTTTTGCAACAATGGGGAGGCCTTTTTGGTACCGTTGTATCGGCAAGTTTCCTTACCGCTATAGGATTAATGAATTTTGTTATTTTCAGACGCTTAAGGCATATCTTTGTTGAAAGCAAAAGAAAAGCACAAACTTCTGAGGACGTGAACAAGGGAATAGAAGAACTGCTCAACAAGCGTGGATTTTTCTCAAATATTTTCAAGTTCCTTTTTAAGAATATAGACAAAAGTTGGAAGATGTATCCAATAGGATTTCTCTTCGGCCTTGGGTTCGATACCGCAACTGAAGTGGCAATTTTGGGAATTTCAGCCACTATGGCGCAAAATGGTAAGATGCCGATATGGGAGATAATGATCTTTCCACTGCTTTTTACCGCTGGCATGAGCCTTATGGACTCTTTGGATGGAGTTGCCATGCTAAAAGCCTACGATTGGGC
>JAVRKN010000117.1:0-4890 GCA_031962405.1 Athalassotoga sp.
AACTCAGAAAATACAATTCCCATGGTCAAAAAATTCCGACACTTGAAGAGGTTTTCGATCTAATTGGTCCTGTGTTTAAAATAAACGTTGAATTGAAAACTGACGTCATAGATTCAGATGAACTCGTTGAAAAAACTGTTAAACTTATCAAAAGCCGAAATCCAGACAGAGTGCTTGTTTCTTCTTTTAATCACAAAAGTATTTCTTACGCGAGAAAACTTGATCAAAATTTAAAATTGGGTTTCCTATTTGACGAAAGCCACATAGATAAAATACAAGAAATAAAGAAAAAAAGCGTTGAACTTGGGATCTTCTCTTACAATCTTCCCATCTACGCGAAGGGTTTAAAAGAGATGGACGATCTCATAGAATTTGGAAAAGATAATGGCATAAAGATAGTTTTTTGGACCGTCAACGACAAAGAAGAGATGGAATATGCCATAGAAAAAGAGGCTTATATGGTGATAACGAACGAAGTTGAACTCATCAAAAACATCTTGAAAGAGAAATTAGAATGATCATCGATTTTCTTTGGTGATCGTGTGAAAATAAGAAATCATTTCCATCTTTATCATTTATTCTCCAACAATTTTTCGATACTTTCTTATTTACTCACATCGGCCATAAATTCAATAGCCGCAAAATGGGGTCTTTCTTTTTCAACTATAGGAATGATAAATTTCGTTGGAGCCCTTTCCTACATAACGGCAAGCCTTTCTTTTGGAAGAATGGGAGATCGTTTTGGTCAAAAAAAATTGTTGATACTTGCCACGATGATCTTTGGAATTTTTAACATAATGGGTTTCTTTTGGTCCAACATCGCAGAACTTTTCATCTTTGCGATAGGCCTTAATTTCTTTTTTGGAACATTTTTCCCGCAGATAGAAGGATTGCTTTCGAAGAGAGAAAAGCAAATCGGAATCGATCCAGCAGCGACGATAAACAGATTCACGCTTTCGTGGAGTACTGGAAACATAATAGGCATGGCTTTAGGCCCATTTTTGATAGTCAGGTATCCTTACATCACCTTTGGATATGGGATCCTCTTGAGTTTCATTGCTTCCTACATTTTAAGGCGCGATTTCATCAAACGGGGCGAGTCAATTCATTTTGATCCGGCCGAAAGCCTTAAAAAGCCATCTAAACCCATAGACTTTCCAAAAATAGGCCTTTACAGAAAAGTTTACAGGTTGACACTCTTTCTTTCAGGCCTTATTTACGCTGCGGTGCTTTCTCTTTTTCCAAAAGTCATAAGCATGAATGGACTTCCAGTGGGACTTAGCGGTTTCTTAATAGTCGGGGCAAATATAGGCGTTTTGATGACCTTCCTCATACTGGGGAGATTCAAGATCTGGGTTGCCAATCCAAAGGTATCGATGATCTTTCTTGTTGTCTTTCCAATGACCGTTTTTCTCATATTCATGCCTGTTTCTCCGGTGATATTCTTTCTCATCTCTTTGTTTGCCGGCATGAGTTATGCTGTTCCTTACACTTATGCCATATTTTACGGTCTTAATTCTCAAGATGCAGACGAAGGGAAACAGGGTGGATTTCATGAAGCCATAATAGGAATGATCTTTGGCATAGGACCTCTGCTTGGAGGATTTGCGATCCAATTTACCAAGGGTTTGATTGGCCTTGGCATAATGGCACTTGGAATTCTTGGTATAATTGCATTTGTTCAAATATGGTTTGTGAGAAAAATTCATACAAAAAAGGTGATCTTATGAAAATCTTCGATATCGTTCTGTTGCTTGGACTGCCAGCGTCTGGCAAATCAGAAATAAGAAGACTTATGGCAAATATGCCAGAAAAAGAGTTAGAAAAAGATTTTCACATCGGAAAAACGATAGACATGGACGATTTTCCGTACGTCTTCATCATGAGAAGGATAGATGAAGTACTTGAGAAAATAAATCAGCCAAGGATTTTCTATCTTTCGGATGAAAAACCTTTCACCGATCCAAGGGATTGGTTAACGCTTATCCATTTGCTCAACGAAGATTACAGAGATTTAAAACTAAAGCGGACGTTCAAAGGTGAGCCTCCGGCGTACTTTTTGATGAAAAGAATAGACATTGCCGGTCAGAAGGTTGGAATTTCTCAGAGACTCCAAAAACTTCCTCAAAACATTTTAAATGAAATTTCTAAGTCTATTGAAGAAGAGGCTGAAAAAATACTTGAAGAAAAATACAGATCATATCCTGACACCTTTGACGGTAAGACCATAATGATAGAATTTGCAAGAGGCGGTGCTGCCGGCTCAAGTATGCCTCTTAACTTTCCATTTGGATACGCACATTCTCTTGCGCAACTCGACGATGAGATTCTTCAGCGAGCCGTTATATTTTACAACTGGGTAACTCCTGAAGAATCAAGGAGAAAAAATTCTGAAAGGGCTGATCCCAACGATCCTGGTTCTATCTTGCACCATGGAGTCCCAGAAGAAGTTATGCTTAAAGAATATGGAACAGACGACATTTCCTGGCTTGAAAAAGCCTCTGAGAAACCAAACACCATAACGATCGCCAAGGACTCAAAGAAGTTTTTCATCCCTATTGCCATTTTCGACAACAGATCTGACAGAACGACATTTTTGAGGGCAGATCCACACTCATGGGATAAAAATAAGGTTCAAGAAATAAAAGATGCGCTTAAATCGACCTTTGATCGGTTATACTAAACCAACTTTAAATTCCGAGTCTTCTCATGCTTTTTCAATTTTTCCTTTTGTCCTCAAAAGTGAAGTGTAAGATCCGATAAGGCTCAATGCCCCAGAAAGGATCATGATGATTTTGAATCCTCCTTCAAAGGCTGAGGCATCGATTCCAGATTTGACTGTTACGCCAGAAAAAATCTGGAGAAGCATTGAATGTGGGATGCTTACGGACAAGATCGCACTTGCAAGCGCCAAACTTAAAAGTTGACCCGTGAATCTCATCGTTCCAAGAGTGCCGGATGCGACTCCAGCCCTATTTGATCCAACAGAGCCCATAACGGAATTCGTGTTTGGCGCAGAAAATAATCCGAAACCTACCCCGAGTATTCCAAGAGGAATTACCATTGACAATATCCCACTTTTAACGTTAACAAATGCCAAAATGAAGAAGGCAATTGCTATTACCAGCATTCCTATGGAAGCAATGCCTCTTGATCCGTATCTGTCCGACATTCTTCCGCTTATCGGAGAAAAAATGACCATTAGAACTGGTTCTATCATAAGGATCATGCCGGCGGCAAAAGGCGGATATCCAAGAATCATTTGCAAAAAGATTGAAAATATAAAGGTTATGGAAAAAGTGCTAACGTAATTCAAAAATGCCGTGAAATTTGCGGCAGAAAAGGTTCTGTTAGTTGTAAACAAAGAAATGTCTAACATTGGATTTTCTATGCGCCTTTCATAGAAGACGAAGGATACGATGACCGCAATTCCTATGATGAGAAGATATATGGTATCCAAAAAATCGTATATCTGTCCCAAACTTAGATAAAGTACGGTCGAAAGAATACCGATCGTGAAGAGCAAAGAACCCATTAAGTCGATCTTTTCTTTCTTTCTGGCAAAGTCAATTTTAGAACTTTTCATGTAGATAAATGTCAAGATCAACGCAACGACGGCTATGGGTATGTTTATGAGGAAAATAGCCTGCCAGGAGAAAAATTGATTCAATATGCCTCCAAGCACGGGTGCCATGGTCAGACCCAAATATACGGACATCGCATTTATGCCGAGCGCCCATCCTCTTTTTTCTCTCGGATAGACGATGCTTATTATGGCAGTCGCATTTGTTCCTATCAGCGCGCCACCAAAGCCCATCACAAAACTGGATAATATCAAAAAATAAATGTCATTGGCTGTTGCGGCAAGAAGTGCGCCCAAAGAAAAGATGAGAAATCCTATTCTGTAAAACCTTATTCTGCCGTACATGTCTGACAATCGCCCAAGTAAGATCATGAAAGTCGGTAGTGCTATCAGGTAAGCCATTGGCACCCATACTATATCTACGAAATTCGAATGAAAGGTGCCCGCTATTTTTGGTACGGCAAAACTTATCAAACTACTTGTAAAGGGAGTCAAAAAAGATCCCAAAGAAGTTATGATAAGAGTTCTTATTCTAAAGTTGTTATCATTTTCCATTTTTCATTTGAATTGGTTGACGAAGTTTAATTGAAGAGTGGATATTTGATTCTTCATCTCTTTCAATTCGTCTTCATCTAACACATTTTCCATAGCCTCGAGCATTTTTGAAGACACGTCTATCAGAAACTTTGCGTCTTCTTTCGACTTGTGAAACTCACCATCTGTGTCTTTTATTAAACCAAGAGAGATCCATGCTTTTTCTTCGATGATTCCAAAAGCAAAGATTACGACTTCTTTTGGAGAAAGGTAGATTTTTTCTTTCTTAGAGTTTAAATCCTCATTTTTCTCTTCAGACATCCATCATCACCCAATCAATCAAATTGACTCCTTATCGCTAAATACATGCCATACCATGCCATAAGCGCCGTGGCTATTCCTTCGTATCCAGCCACCGTTGTGACAATTTTACTGCCAGTGTATTGGGCTATATCGAGTAAAAGAAAGAGAAAGAACACAAGTATAAAGATGGATATGGTCGTTTTGTCCTTTGTTTTGAAAGAAAGCAATGACATTATGGCACTGAAGATCGTCCATGCAACAAAAGTTATTCCAAGGATCGATCCCAAATCACTTGAACTCATAAGATGAACTTGAGGAGCGTACATGAGGAATGCAAAAGCCATCCAGAAAGAGCCGTATCCTGTAAAGGCTGTCATTCCAAAGGTGTTTCCAGTCCTAAACTCAAAAAGTCCGGCAATGAACTGTGCAAGCCCTCCGTAAAAAATTCCGAGGGGCAACGCGGCAAGCAG
>JAVRKN010000118.1:0-1220 GCA_031962405.1 Athalassotoga sp.
TTTCTGATTGGGGTTACAAATCATATTACGTCGGTGTTGCCAAAAGTGTTATATACTCAATTTCCCCGAATTCTAAAGTCATAGATATATCCCATGACATAGATCCATTTGACGTAGAAGAAGCGGCTCACATCATAGAAAGAGTTTTCGATGATCTTCCCAAGCGCTCGGTTTTACTTTGCGTTGTTGATCCCACAGTTGGTTCTGAGAGAAAGGCTGTCGTCGCAAGTATAGACGAAAAGTATTGCGTTGTGCCGGACAACGGTGTGCTTACAAGGCTAATAAAATTGAAAACAGTAAAATCCATTTATTCAATCGAGAATCCTAAATACATGTACAAGTACCCGCCGTCTTCTACCTTTCACGGAAGAGATATCTTTGCCCCCGCGGCCGCTTACATAGACATGGGAGTAGATCCGAATCAATTTGGTCGAGTTGTTGAGAGCCTTAAAACCATAGAAATCGATGAAGTCGTTGTCAAAGATGGTAGGATAGAAAGCGAGATAGCCTACGTCGATGGCTTTGGAAATTTGGAAACAATTATAACGCAAAAAGATCTTCAAAGGGCTGGTCTTACGGGAAAATACGTGCTTGTAAATGGGAAAAAGGCGGTTATCACGAATAATTATTCTGAAGGGAAAAATGCGCAGATCCTTTTACACGTTGATAGTTCAAATTACATTGAAATATCGTCAAATGCCGGCAGAGCATCTGAAATTCTTGGGCTAAAAAAGAGAGATAAAATATACCTAACCAAGTTTTAATTTTAGTAATTGTACATTTATTCTGTTTGGCGGAGAGCATAATGCCCCAGAGAAATCCTCCGCAACGCAGTGAGGACCAGATTTCGATGGGGCATATGCTGGAGCCTATCAAAAAGCAGCACATGGCGTATGGTACCTGCCGGAGCCAAGATTCGGAATTTAAGGTTGATTTAAAAATGTCAATTCTTCCTATTGCCTTTTTGAATATCTTATGGTATACTTTTTTTCGATGCGGGGCGTAGCGCAGAGGTAGCGCACCTGTCTTGGGCACAGGGGGTCGCTGGTTCAAATCCAGTCGCCCCGACCATAACGAAATCCAGCGTTAATCTGAAGACGATTTAATGCTGGATTTTACTGATTCAATTTTAAAGTTAGAATGCTCATTTATGTTCATTTGTTTATGTGTTTACGGCTCCGGCATGATGCCCCGTCGGGCTTTGGACTCGCTGGCGCTGC
>JAVRKN010000118.1:1320-3173 GCA_031962405.1 Athalassotoga sp.
TTCAAAATTTAAAAAGGTTTAGCACACTTTCTTAAGGGGAGGTTTTGAATATGAAGAGGGGTTTTTTGGTTTTTGCCGCTTTACTTTTGTTGGTTACCTTCGTTGCGATGTCTGCACATCTTGTCATTCTCGAAATCAACGATACCCACGGTCACGCATGGCCTTACGGGAATTACGGCGGTTTTGCCGCGATGGCAACTATAGTGAACCAAATAAGAACTGAAGCACAAGCAAATGGATGGGATTTTCTCTTTCTTCATGCCGGTGATGTAAACACGGGCGTTCCTGAATCTGATATGCTTTACGCAAGGCCCGATATTCTTGCCCTTGATATGATGGGTCTTAACGCTATGACGATAGGAAATCACGAATTTGATCATCCGTGGTCAGTACTTTCAAGACAAATGGCTTGGGCAGATTTTCCATTTCTTTCTGCCAACATCGTGTACAAAGGTACGGATAAAACCGTTGGCGAACCTTACATAATAGAGAACTTTCCAGATTTAAAGGTTGCAATTCTTGGTTTAACAACGAAAACAACGGAATACATAGGCAATCCGGAATATGTAAAAGGTTACGACTTTCTCTCTCCTGATGCAGTTGCTCAGCAATACGTTCCCGAACTTCAAAAAATGGTTGGGCCTGACGGTATAGTCATAGCCTTAACGCATCTTGGAATATTCGGATACAGTGAGCAAACGTGCAGTGGCAGTCCATCCGTTGTGGCAGAAATAGAAAAACTCGATCCTCCCAACAATCCTTACGGCGGAAGCGTGTCTCTTGCACAAAGCGTTTCTGGATTGGCTGCTATACTTGATGGCCATAGTCACACGGTTGTAACTTCTCCGCTTGATGTCAATGGCACTTTGATAATTCAAGCAGGATCTTATTCAAAATACATAGCAAGACTTGACTTAACTGTTGAAAATGGCAAAGTAACAAGTTACACGTACAATTTAATACCGGTCTCTAAAGACATAAAACCAGATGAGGCCGTCAAAGATCTTTTGACTGCGTACCAACTTGTCGGCTCTAAAAAGTTGAATGAACCAATAGGATTTTCAAAGGTTGATTTTGCAAATGCAAATAATATCACAAGAAAAGAAGACACGTTAATAGGTCATCTCATCACGGATGCCGTAGCATGGAAGTTCCAGAGCATGGGAGTTCAGGCTGTTTTAATGAATGGCGGAGGCATCCGCGCACCCATTCCTGCAGGCACAATAACCTACAAAACAGTTTTAACAGTCCTTCCATTTGGCAATACCGTTGTCATATTGAAGATAAAGGGCTCAGACCTTTTAAAAGCGATTCAATGGGGAGCCGTGGCGCATCCTGAAGATACCGGTGCGAGATTAAACGAATGGGGTTTGACTTATACCGTAACACCTGATGGCGTTAAAGATATCCTTTTGCAGGGTAAGCCCATAGATCCAGATGCAATATACACGATAGCCACAAATGATTACATGGCAAATGGTGGAGATAACTACTCAATGCTTAAGAATGCTCAATCTTACAATACCGGCTATGTACTTGCAGATGTGGTAAAAGAATACATACAAAGTATAAGTCCAATAGATTCATATCCATTTACGCCGAGGTGGACAGAAGTACATTGATTCAACTTTAAAGTTCAAATTTCAGGCTTCGGGCAGAATGCCCCCTCGATGTCTGGTCCTCGCTTTGCTGCTCAGATCATCTCGAGGGCATCCTGCCCTTCGCAATACCGCCCACTAATCTCTAATGTCTAATCCCTAATCTCTATGTGCTTCGGCTCCGACATGTGCCCCCTCGGAAGCTGTCCTCACTTCGTTGCGAAGGCTTCCTCACGGGCATCATGTCCTCCGCCT
>JAVRKN010000118.1:3273-4876 GCA_031962405.1 Athalassotoga sp.
CTCCGCCTTACCACTCACTAATCTTTGTTAACAAACTCTTAATAGATAAAAATTGTTAACGAATTCTTTTACATGTATAATCATTTCGTATTTGTAGAAGGGAAAGGAAAAAAGTATGAGTAAATTTTCAGATTTAAACTTGTCGGGAAGGACTTTAAAGGCGTTGCAAAAAATGGGATTTGATGAGCCGACTCCCATACAATCTATGGCAATCCCAGTTATTCTCGACGGAAAAGACGTTATAGGACAGGCACAAACTGGAACTGGTAAAACCTTTGCTTACGCTTTGCCAGCAATTGAAAAACTCAATGGAGGTAATCTCCAAATTCTTGTCTTGTGCCCAACGCGTGAATTGGCAATCCAGGTTGCCGATGAATTTAAAAAGATTGTGGATCCTCAAAAGGTTGTGGCCGTTTACGGCGGGCAAGAGATAGTTTATCAAATAAAGGCTTTGAAAAGAGGATCAGAAATAGTCGTTGGTACGCCGGGAAGAATTCTTGATCATATCAGAAGAAGAACGCTTAAATTGAATGATGTTAAAATGGTCGTGATAGACGAAGCCGATGATATGCTTGATATGGGATTCATAGAAGACATAGAGACGATTTTGAATGAAACCTCTTCTGAAAGGCAGACGGTTTTGTTTTCGGCAACTATGCCAAAACCCATAATAGATCTGACAAAGAAATTTCAAAAATCTCCGGAATTCCTGAAAGTGCCTTCAAAAGAATTGACAGTTGAGAAGATCGAACAGTATTACTTTTTGGTAAAAGACAGCGACAAGAGTGAATTGCTTTTCAGACTCTTTGATATTTACGATCCTCAAAGTGCAATGATCTTTTGCAACACCAAAAAAGGCGTAGATGACCTTGTTGCACTGCTCAAAGAAAACCATTATTCCGTTGATGCAATTCATGGAGACATAAGGCAGACTCAAAGAGACAAAGTTATGAATACCTTTAAGTCAAGAAACACAAAAATACTTGTTGCAACAGACGTTGCGGCAAGGGGCCTTGACATCAAAAATGTTGAGATGGTGATAAATTACGATCTTCCGAATTACAACGAATATTACATTCACAGAATAGGACGTACGGGTAGGATGGGAAAGCAAGGTCTTTCCTTCACCTTTGTGAATGGTAGAGAAATTTACAAGTTGCACGAGATAGAAAGGTATGCCAAAACAAAGATAGAAAAACTTGAGATACCTTCAATCGAAGAGGTTGAAAGTAAAAGCCAATCCGTTCTTCTTAATCGCATTAAAGTTGAACTCATGGACGAGAATTACAAGATGTACCTCAAAAAGGCCAAAGCATTGCTTGAAGAATTTCCTGAAGTTGATGTGGTTGCTGCGCTTTTGAAGATAAGCGAAAAGAATTTCAGAAAAAGAGAATTCAAGGCAATAGAAAAGATTCGCGAATTCACGTCTGAATCGCGTCAAAATAACTCAAAGAAATACTCGAAATTCAACACTGGAAATAAGCCTTACAGGAGAGTCGCACACAGCAAAAAAGTAACGCGTGAGGCGTGATAAGCGCATAGCGTATGGCGTATGGCAAATGGCGTATGACAAAAACAGAGATTAGACATTAGAGATTAGGGA
>JAVRKN010000119.1:0-4863 GCA_031962405.1 Athalassotoga sp.
TGCGTGATCTGGATTTTGTGAGGTGACATACAAAAATTTACAATCATTTTACCAAGATTTATTCAAAGATTATTCGTTATGGATCATGGATGCAATAAAACCTGCAAATGTAATCTAAATAACATCTATGATAAACATAAAATACACCTTAAGATTCATTTCTTTAGCAATTGATTTTGTTTGAATTTGCCATTTTCGAAAGAGAATGAGTATATTTCGGTATTTTGGGGTACATATTCTTTTATGTTGTCTAAAGGAAGATCTTTGACGTAAAGCAAGAAAGCGGATATTGTTATGCCATGTGATACCACAAGGGGATGCTCAAATCTTTGCAGGTAATCGATTATGGCAGCCACTATTCTATCTTGGACCGCTTTTACGGTTTCTGAATTTTCTATTTGCCATTTTGATGGGCTTTCAATCCAAATTTTACCCTCTGGGGTTTTGAGCAATTCTTCGAGAAAATTTCCTTCCCAGCCACCGTAATTCATCTCTCTTAATCTTGCATCTTTTTCTACTTCGACACCAAGGATTTCACCAATTATCTCGGCAGTCTGATAAGCCCTTATGAGATCGCTTGAGATTATCCTGTCTATAGATCGATCTGTGCTTTTCAAAAATTCTCCAATGCGTCTTGCCTGCCTTATGCCTTCCTCGTTCAGAGGGGCATCTAAACTTTGCCCTTGAATTATGCCGCTTAAATTTGAGTCAGTTTGACCGTGTCTTGTGAGGTAGAAAGTTTTCACTCAATCACCGGCAATGAAATTGCCAACTATCTCGATGCTTTTTTTCACCGCAATTGTTTTAAACACTTTTACTCCCTCGTCCAATCTTACAAGCCATCCATTTTCCTCTTTTTTCACGATGATGTAATAGGTCTGGACAAAACCATCATCAACGGCAATTGTCTTTAGAAGATATCCCTCATCGCCCTTGAAAATGCCCTTAAACTGTATTACAGATTCATTCTCAACGAATTTTTTTGAGGCGATTTCTTGAATTTTATCAAAAGAAATACTTCCCACATGCACATGTGGCATCTCTTCCACCACCATCCTTGGCGTGCTGAATTCGTGATTTTCCATCACTATAGACCAAGATTTTCTGCCCATTTCTCTCCATTTTCTGCCATACTTGGTGGCGTTTAAGGGCATTATCTCTCTTTTTTGAAAACGCGCACCTATTTTTGTGGCATTACCGACGATCCATTCCACGTGATTTTCATCGTCCGTGACTACAACGAATTTACCGCCTTTCTTGAGTATCCTTAAGGCACTTTTTAGAAATTCTTCAGAAAAAAGCCTTCTTTTTTCATGTGAATTTTTAGGCCATGGAATTGGATAAAATGAAAGCATCAAATCTATTGAAAATGGCTCAAAGGCTTCTCGAATGATAAATCTCGCATCTCCTTGAAATATGGTTAAATTTTTTAAGTCCAAATCAAGTGCCCTTTTCGCAGCCTTTATGCAAGATATCTCTGAATTTTCTATTCCTATGAATGCGTCTTTTGATCTTGATTTTGCCATTTTCGTTATGATCTCGCCATTTCCAAATCCTATTTCGATGACTCGTTTTTTGTCATCAACGAATTTAATAGGAAGATTAAGATCTTCCGGAAATGAAATGTACTTAAGAGACCTTGTATTCTTCGAAACTTTGAAGTTGGTAAAGTTTTGCGTATATTCCATCTTTTTTCATCAATTCCTCATGATTTCCTTCTTCGACGATCTTTCCATCGTCTATGACTATTATCCTTTCCATATTTCTGACGGTTGAAAGCCTGTGTGCTATGATGATCGTCGTTCTACCCTCGGTCAATCTCTCGCTTGCCCTTTGAATAAGAGATTCTGTTTCGACATCAACGTTACTCGTTGCCTCATCCATTATAACAACTTTTGGTTGTCTTACAAAGGTTCTTATCATCGAGATGAGTTGTCTTTGTCCCATGGAAAGATTATTTCCGCCTTCTCTCACTTCGGTATCGATTCCATTTGGAAGAGATGAGATGAACTTTTCTATATCGAGTTTTTTGATTGCCTCTAATGCCATCTCTTTTGTTATTTTTTCATCAAAAAGCCTTATGTTGTCAAAGACCGTGCCTGAAAAAAGCATGACTTCTTGAATGACGATGTTGACATTTTTTCTCAGTTCTTCTATTGGGCAATCTTTAACCTCAACGCCGCCTATCTTGACACTCCCTTTTGAGTAAGGATACAAGCCAGTTAAGATGGAGGATATGGTCGATTTACCTGCACCAGTATGGCCAACTATGGCAAGTTTTCCGCCGTTTTCAACCGTGAAAGATACGTCTTTGAGTATCATGGTCTCTTGAGAATATCCAAACCAAAGATTTTTGACCTCTATTTTCCCATCGGCTATCTTCTGATCAGAAACTGGCCTCTGAGGCCGTGGTAATTTAAGCAACGCTCTTATTCTTTCTATCGAAACCATCGCTGATTGAATATTCGAGAAGTTTTCGGCAAGATCGTTTATCGGCGTAAAGGCCATGCCAATGTAACTCACGAAAGCGTAAAGAGTGCCTATTTCCATCTGCCCATGAATTATTGCCTGAACGCCAAACCAGATGACAAGGGCCGTTCCAACGTATCTTAAAAAGTCTATTAAAGGTCTGAAAAAGGCGAAAATGAGCAATTGTTTCATCGCCGCCTTGTAATAATCGTTGTTTATGACGGAAAATTCATCTGACTTTTCTTTTTCCCTGTTAAAAAGCACTGTAACGACCATGCCGCTCAGGTGTTCTGCCAAAAATCCATTTATCGCCGCCAATTTTGCCCTTACGGCTCTGTACGCTTTTCTTGAATACGTTCTGAAAATTGAAGTTATGATGGCAACCGTTATGAAAATTGGAATTGTTATAAGAAAAAGATGAAAATCAACAAGGAACAAAACGTAAAGTATGCCTGCTATTAAAACGGCATCTTTAAAGATGGACGAAATCATGGTTGAGAACATGTTGTTTAAATTTTGTACATCGTTGGTGACGCGGGTGACTAATCTTCCGCTTATATTTGAATCGAAAAACTTCATGGGTTGATCTACAAGATGAACGAAAAGTTGGTTTCTGACGTCGTTAACCGCCCTTATTCCCACACTTTGGGAGGTGTAATTTTGAATGTATGAAAACACAAATGAAGCAAGAAAAATCGCAAAGATCTCGAGTGCCACGAATGATATTCCAGCAAATCTTATTTGATTGAATTTCGAAGCGCTGATCGCGTAAGAGTTGCCGTCTCCCTCAAAGATATACTGATCTCCAACGTGCTTTACCGTGTATTGACCGTCTGAAGATGGGATGAAATATTTTCCGTCTATCTCTATTGAATTGTAATTAGGCTTAACTGAAATTGAATATTTTGAAGGGTTAAGGTATAAATTTATCGCATTGCTTGTGAGTATCGTGGGAAATAACCCTATGACGCTCACGATGATCATGAGTGCTATTGAAAGACTCATCATCTTCCAATAAGGTTTTATGTATTTGAAAACCCAAAAAGAAAGTTTCAAAGTGTCAAGAAATGGAAGTTTATATTCCTCTTGCTCATACGATTGCGGCATAAATTACCTCTAATCTTTTCAAATGGCTGACTCCTCATTTCGTATTTTGAGAATTTCTTGGAGTTGTGCTATCTCATTTTTGATTATCCCATTTCCAATTCTGACCGATTCTTCAACTTTTTTGCAAGCATAGACAACAGAAGAATGATCACGTCCAAACCATTCTCCTATTTCCGCAAAGGTTTTCCCAAGATATTTTCTGGCAAAAAACATGCCGATCTGTCTCGCGTTTGAAAGCCTTGCCGTTCTTAATTTTGCGTCTATTTCGGCTGGCCTAACATCGAAAACCATTGCAAGCGCGTTAAAGAATATCTCTTTTTCCACGATCTTTTTGCCTTGAAAATTCCTTATCTCAACGCCGGATATTTCCCTCACTATTTTTGAAATGTTAGATCTGTCAACTGTGCTTTTGACGCTCTTAAAGGCTATTTTGTTTATTATCCCTTTAATGGTTCTTATGTTGTCTGAAGATTCGACTATTTCTTTTAAACTTTCATCATCAAGGGGTATTCCATTTTTTGCCGCGAAGGTTTTTGCTATCTTTAATTTGGTTTGCAAATCTGGATTATCAACCTTTACCATCAGTCCCATTTGCAGTCTTGAGACAAGCCTTGGCTGAAATTTGGAAAGTTGGGTCGGCGTCCTATCGCTGCACAAAATTATTTGCCTTTGATTGTCTATGAAATGGTTAAGCGTGTGAAAAAGTTCCGACTGTATGCCATCTTTGCCTTCAAGGATTTGAACGTCGTCGATCATTAAAATGTCAAGTTTTTCTCTGATGTTTTTTCTGAATTCAACGGTTGTTCCATTTTTTATCGCTAAGACGAGATCATTCATGAATTTTTCTGCCGTCATGTACATGACATGAAGATCGGGGGAATTCTCAAGCACGTAGTTTGCGATTGCGTTTAAAAGATGCGTTTTACCCAGTCCAACGCCCCCGTAAAGGAAAAATGGATTCATTTTCCCAGGATTTTTTGCGATCTCTATTGCACCATCGTATCCTTCCTCGTTGAAAGGGCCAACGACAAAATTTTCAAAAGTGTATTCTTTGTTGAACTCACTCAAAAGTACAGGCCTTTTTCTGACAAGCGGAACATTTTGCTTTGGTTCATTTTCTTGAACTATTTCATCCTTTATCTGATATGGGATATCCCTTCCAGTGGCTTCTTTTATCGCTTCAACGAACTGCTTTGCGTATCTTTGGCTTATCCAGTCCTTTATGAAGAGATTTCCTACGGAAAAAAGGACGAGATCGTCTGTCACAGACTCTACTTTAAATGTGCT
>JAVRKN010000120.1:0-4845 GCA_031962405.1 Athalassotoga sp.
CTATTTTTTCATAATCCCTTTTTCTATCAAAGAGGTCAATCTTCTGTTCATTTTTGAAAGATCGTCGATCGTTTCGTAAAATTCGACTTTTCTTTTGTTGTCGTATATTCTGTAATTAGATCTGTATTCTTCCGGCGTAAAGTTAACCATTATGACGTTGCAACCAGCGTCAAAACCTTTGTATTGCAAATTTTTATCTATCGTTCCAAGTGCAGTCGTTGTTGGTAATTGTACAAGCGGAATTGCTATGCGCGTACAAGCGTAAGCATTTAAAGTTATCTCTGCGCTTCCCATTGGTAAATTTTCAAGGGGAGTCCCCTTGGTCGGGATGAAGGGACCGATGCCAGCCATTTTAACTCCTATTTCTCTCATGAAAAGGATATCATCTGCGATGTCGGATAAAGTTTGCCCTGGTAAACCTATTATATTTCCGCCGCCTGCTATGTATTTTAAGGCCACGAGTTCTTTCAAAAGCGATATTCGTGTATCATAATCAGAGCCATGAACTTTTTCAAAAATTTCTCTGTTTACGGTTTCCTGTTTGAGGAGATATTTAGATGCCCCTGCCGCTTTAAAAGCCTTCAATTCTTCTACCGTTCTTTCACCTATTGACAAAGAAACCGGTCTTCGTGTGATTTCTCTTATACTTTTTACGATGTCGACGATCATTTCGCTTGTGTAGAAAGGATCTTCGCCTGATTGCAAAATTACAGTGTCGACACCACAATTTGACATTTCTATTGCAACGTCCAATATCTCATTTTTTGTCATTCTGTATCTCTTTACCTTTGAAGAGGCCCTTATGCCGCAATAAAGGCAATCACGCCTGCAGTAATTTGAAAATTCAATTATGCCTTTTACAAAGATCGTATCTCCAACGTTGTCATGTCTGACGCAGGATGCAAGATCGAACAAGAATTGTCTTTCTTTTGAATCTTTCAAACCAAGCAAATAAACGATCTCTTCCTTTGAGGGAGGCTTATCTTCAAGCACTTTTGACGCAACAGATTTTATTTGATCTGAAAGATTCGATCTTTTTATCTCTTCAACTTTTTTGAATGTCATCGAATCTTGAGAGTATCTCTCCGACATTTTTCAAAATCTCCTTGGCGTTGTAATTTTCGCCTTCCACAAAAATGCCATACTTTCCAAATTCACCGATCAAAACGGCCGGGAGAAACTTTTCATTTCCCCCGCCCATCACGTATGACCATCTTCTACCAAGTTTTTCGGCTATCCACAATTTTACACCGTAATCGTGAGCAATTCTTTCAAATTCAGAAGTAAAGGTCTCTTTCTCCATTTTTAATCCTCTCGTGATAGTTTTCAAGCGTTTTTACGGTATTTTCAGAATAGATTTTTGGCATCCTTGCCCTAACCTCTGCCATCTCTTTTTTTATCAATTCTTCGCCAATCTTTTTTGTTTCATCCGATGCAAAGTCATCTAACCATTCTCTGAAGGTCAGAATTGCGTTAAGTTTGCAGAATTGACCTTCTTTTTCGCTTTTTAAAAGCGTCATTATGTTCGTTCCCGTTCGACCGCACCTGTAGCCAGCCGTGCAAAAGGAAGTTATATAGCCCATTTCTGCAAGTTCTTTTATGACCTCATCAAGATCTCTTGGATCTCCTATCATGAATTGCTGCTTTGCAAGATCTTGCTCATTTTTATCGCTCATTTTTTCTGCCCCGTATATTTCTGAATATGCGCCGATTCCTATTCTAGTTGATGCGTCCGTTTGAGTTATGCCTATCGGTAATACCTCGCGTCTTACGCGTGCAGGCTCGCGTGCCGTTAAAATCATTCCAGTGTAAGGAATTGAGAGTCTTAAGACGGCAACTAATTTTTTGAAATCTTCATCTGAAACTTTGTATTTGAGGGTATCAAATGCAACATTTTGTGCCTCTTCGAGCCGTGGGAATGAAACTGTGTGAGGTCCTATGCCAAAGCGTTTTTCAAGTTCAATGGCATGGTAAAGCAAACCCATAACCTCAAAACGCCAATCGTAAAGGCCAAAAAGTGCCCCTATTGCCACATCATCAATGCCGGCTTCAAGTGCTCTGTGCATTGAGTACAACCTCCACTGGTAATTTGACTTCAAAGTGCCTTTGGGGTGTACTTCTGCATAAGTTTTGTGATGATAGGTTTCTTGAAAAACCTGGTACGTTCCAACACCAACATCTTTTAAAATTCTCAAATCTTCAACTGACATAGGAGCAGCGTTAA
Organism: Athalassotoga sp.; assembly: GCA_031962405.1. Taxonomy (GTDB): domain Bacteria; phylum Thermotogota; class Thermotogae; order Mesoaciditogales; family Mesoaciditogaceae; genus Athalassotoga. The sequence goes on from JAVRKN010000120.1 coordinate 2,225, forward strand.
CGTTAACACGCCTTATTTCGCCAATTCCCTTTCTCGTCTTTACCTTGACATCGTATATCGTTCTTATCGTATCGGCTATGTAATTCACATCGGAGACTGGATGTTCTCCGTAAACGACTATAAGCCTTTTATGTCCTATTTTGCCGGCCAAAACTTCCGTTTCGCGCCTTACCTCATCAAGTGTTAACTTCAATCGTTTTTCGTCTTTGTTATCGCTTCTGAATCCACAGTAAAGGCAGTTATTGACGCAGAAATTGCTGCAATAAAGCGGTGCAAAGGTTACTATTCTGTTGTCATAAACTTTTCTCTTTATCTTTCCAGCGGCATCGAAAATTTCATCCCATAATTGTGGATCTTTTACGTTTAAAAGCGCCGCGGTATCATCAGGTGAAAGCAACTCAAGTTCGAATGATTTTTGTATTATAGATCTTATCCTCTTAGTTTCTGGCGATTTGTTTTTTTCAATTTTTTCCCATATCTCATCGTCATCGATGAAATCTTTGCCGTTATCCATGTACTTTTCGTACTCTTCCCTCTTTATCACGTTTTGAACCCAACTCGTTTCTGTTCTCACTTAACTCACCTCTCGTTATAATTTTCACAAATAAAAGCAAAAACCACTTGATCTTTTTTCAAAGATCGTGTGGTTTTTATTTGAAAAACAAAATTTTATTTTCTTTATCATTTTTAACCTCCTCGATGTCAGGAATACCCTTCATCTCAGAAAAAGATGAATATTTTTATTTCTCGCTTACCACGGCTTCTTTTGCCCTCTCAAGCACAGATTTTTTTCTGTTTGTGTAATGCGTATGAAGCAGTTTTTTAGAAAGGTCACTTAAAGGCTTTCCGTAAAATTCAGCGTAAAGTTGTTTTATGGCTGGATTTTCGTGTGATTTTCTCAAAGTACTTGCTTCATCTATCGAATAGATCGCTGCGGCACGTTTTTTAAGTATATCCGAATCTGTTGATTTAGGCTGGCCTCCTCCGCCAATGCAACCACCGTAACATGCCATTATCTCAACAAAATCGTATTTTACTTCTTTGTTTTCTATCCTCTTGAGTAAATTTATAACGTTTGCGGTTCCATGAGCAACGGCGATTCTAACTTTTTTGCCATCAAGATCTACTTCGGCATCTTTGACTCCAGCCAATCCTCTTACATCTTTGAATTCAACCTTTGGAAGCGTTTTACCCGTTGCAAGTTCATAACCTGTTCTTAAAGCCGCTTCCATGACTCCTCCCGTTACGCCGAAGATGGCGGCAGCGCCCGTTGAAAGGCCAAGTGGAGCATCGTAATCTTCGTCTGGCAGATCAAGAAAATTTATCTTGTGATTCTTTATCATTCTTCCAAGTTCTCTTGTCGTTATGACCGCATCTATCATTTGGATTCCATCATAAGTATGCTGCGGTCTAACGATCTCGTCTTTTTTCGCAGTGCATGGCATGACAGATACAAGATATATATCTTTTGGATCGACATTTATCTTCTTTGCAAAATAAGTCTTTACAGTTGATGCCATCATCTCTTGAGGAGACTTTGCAGTCGATACATTCGGAATGAATTGAGGAAAGTGCTTTTCAAGCAGATTTATCCATCCAGGGCAACACGATGTGAACATCGGGGCTGGATGCTCTCCATGACCAAGCAACTGTTCTATCAATTCGTTGCCTTCTTCCATTATCGTTAAATCTGCGGCAAAGTTCGTGTCAAAGACGTAATCAAATCCAAGTCTTCTCAAAGCCGCAACCATCTTGCCCGTTGATACATGGCCAGGTTCCATTCCAAATTCCTCTCCTATGGCCACCCTCGTCGCTGGTGCAGTTTGAACTATCAAAACTTTATCACGTTTTCTCAAATGAACGTCTACTTTCTTGTAATCTGGTTCTTCCGTTATGGCACCCACTGGGCAAACGGCGCTGCATTGACCGCATCCTATGCAATCGGTGTACTTCATATCAAGTCCAAAGGCAGGCACTGGCAAAGATTCGGCTCCACGGTTTGAGAGTGTATATATGCTTAACCCTTGCACATCCTGACAAACTCTGACACATCTTCCGCAATTTATGCATTTGTTTAAATCCCTGAAGATGGCATTCGAAGTGGAATCAAAATCCACATTTCTGAGTTCTTTTGGATAAACATCATGAATATCATAAAGATTTATGAGATTTTGGAATTCGCATCTTCCATTTACATCGCAGGTCATACAATCGTTGGGATGTCTTGAAAGTAAAAGGGAAAGATTATCTTTTAGAGCATGTTCTACTCTATCGGTGGAGGTTTTGATCTTCATGCCATCTAAAACCTTCGTCGTGCACGCTGTCATAAGTGTTCGCGAACCTTCGATTTCAACAGCGCAAACTCTGCACGCACCAACATCTTCTAACAAAGGATGGTGACACAAGGTTGGTACATAGACGCCGGCCTTCTCGCACGCTTGAAGTACGGTCATGTTAGAATCAACACTGTAAGATTTGCCGTTTATCGTAACTGAAACTTCACTCAATTTATTCACCTCCGAAAGAGAGTTTGATCATCATGTGAATTATAGCACATATTCCAAAAAAAGCAAACAAAAACCTCCACTGAAAAATTTAGTACATCACACATGGCGTATGGC
>JAVRKN010000121.1:0-4790 GCA_031962405.1 Athalassotoga sp.
TAGCGTATGGCAGAAATTTATATCAAGGTTATCTGATCCTTTTCTGGAAGATCGTGAAGCGCTCCCAGTTCCTTGAGAAGTTGAAGTTGATTTTTGTTCAAAAGCGTTCTTGACTTCAAGTCTTCAATAGAAGTAAATTGTCTTACCTTTCTTTCCTCTTCTATCGATGTAGCCACTTTTTCTCCAAGGCCTGGAACTTTGTTTAAAGGGATTCTTAAACTTTCTCCTTCTATCTCAAACTTTTTTGCAGAAGATTTGAATATGTCTACTCCTTTGAAGTTAAAACCTCTTAAAAACATCTCTTTTGCCACGTCAAGCACACTTTCCTTTGCCCTGTCTTTCACGTTATCAGAACCTTCATTTTGAATCCTTTTGATCTCTTTGTTGACGAAATCAAGTCCCTCGTACGCTATCCTTATGTCAAATTCCTCTCCTTTTATGGTGAAATAAGTGGCATAAAATGCCAATGGATAATGTACCTTGAAATAGGCTATTCTAAATGCCATACTTACGTATGCGGCAGCATGTGCCTTTGGAAAGAGATATCTTATCTTCTGACATGCCTCTATGTACCAATCGGGAACATCATGTTCCTTCATCATCTTTATGTCTTCATCCTTTAATCCTTTACCTTTTCTTACCTTTTCCATTATGCCAAAAGCCGATGAATTGTCCATCCCTTTTTTTATCAAATAGAGCATTATATCATCGCGACACGCTATGACCGTTTCAAGCGTTGCTTTCTTTGATTTTATGATATTTTGAGCGTTATTTGTCCAAACATCAGTTCCATGTGAGAGCCCGGAAATTCTCACCAGGTCTCCAAAGGACTTAGGACGCGTTTCGGCAAGCATTTGTTTGACAAATTGAGTTCCAAATTCTGGTATTCCAACTGATCCAACATCGTAATCCACCTCTGATTTAGAAAGTTTAAGAGGTTTTATCGAATGAAAGATCTGCAAAGTTTCAGGATCGTTCATGGGGATTGTCATTGGATCTATACCGGTGATCTCTTTCAACATCTTCATCGTCGTTGGATCATCATGACCGAGTATATCGAGTTTTACAAGCGTATCGTGAATCGATTGGTAATCAAAATGTGTGGTTATAACATCGCTACTTGTATCATTTGCTGGCCTTTGAACGGCAGTAAATTGGTGAATGTCAAGATCTTTTGGTACTATCATAAGGCCACCGGGATGCTGACCTGTTGTTCTTTTAATCCCCGTAAGTCTATAAGCATAGTAATCCATTTCGGCTTTGTTCATCTTTTCTCCAGTTTTCTCAACATATCCTTTCACAAATCCATAAGCCGTTCTTTCGGCTATCGTTGATATTGTACCCGCTCTAAAAACATGATCGTGACCAAAAAGTTCCTCTATGAATTTGTGAGCGATAGACTGATAATCACCGGAGAAGTTTAGATCTATATCTGGCACTTTGTCTCCTTTAAAGCCCATGAAAGTCTCGAATGGTATATTTTGCCCGTCCGATATCATCAAACTTCCACATTTTGGGCAATGTTTCGGTGGGAGATCATAACCAGATTCTTTAGAATCATCAAACTCAAAATGATGACATTTTGGACAGTAATAATGCGGCGGAAGCGGATTAACTTCCGTTATCCCAAGCATAGTTGCAACAAGAGATGAACCAACAGAACCCCTTGATCCCACCACATATCCGTCCGATCTGGATTTTTCGACTAATTTTTTGGCTATAAGATAAAGCACGGCATATCCATTGTCTATTATTGAATTCAATTCCCGCTCTATTCTTTGATAAACAGGCTCCGGAAGGGGATCGCCGTATTTCTTCTTGGCATTTGCGTAGGCTTCTTCTCTTATGAGTTCTTCGGCATTTTCTATTTTAGGAGTATGGAGTGTCTTATCAACTATTTGAATCCGTTCTATTTTGTCTGCTATCATCCTTGTGTTATCTATAACTATTTTCTTGCAAATTTCATCTGCGTTCTCAAAATCTCCATATATTTCGTGGGCCGCTTGGATCATTTCATCAGTTGTCCTTAAATAAAGGGCCGGTTGTTTTTCAAAATCTTTGTAATCTTGAGCACTCATCAATATGGATCTTGCTTTTGCGTCTTGAGGATTTAAAAAGTGAACGTCTCCGGTCATCACAACAGGAATCGAAAGTGCTTTTCCCAGCGCATAAACTTTTCTGTAAAAATTCTTGAGTAATTCTCTGTTTATCTCTCTTGTGTTCGCTTCATCGCTTATCACATCAAGCGGCATAACCTCTAAAAAGTCGTAAAATGAGGCAATTTGAATGAGTTCATCCTCACTTGCACCACCAAAGTAATTCTGTGCGAGTTCACCTGAGGCACATGCAGACCCGACAAGCAAACCATTTCTATATTTTTCGAGCAAAGATTTTGGAACTCTCGGTTTTGATTTAAAAAATTCGATGTGAGATTTGCTCACGATCTTGTAAAGGTTAACAAGACCATTTCGATCCTTAACGAGTATTGTTGCGTGATTTGTGTGTAAACTTCCGATGTTGACATTTTTTGAAAGCGTGTTAAGTTTATCGAAAGTTTGAACTCCCTTACGCTCTGCCATTTCTGACAATTTAATGAATACCTGCGCTGTTATAGAGGCATCATCGAGTGCTCTGTGGTGATTGAAATCTCCAAGAGAAAGTGCTTTAACGACTTTTTCGAGACCGTAAGATGGAATCGAAATGAGCGCTTTTGACATTTGCAAAGTGTCTATGTAAGGCAAATTCACATCAACGCCGAAAGACTTCGCGGCCTCTCTTAAAAATCTGTAATCGAAATCAGCGTTGTGAGCGATAAGGATCGATCCATCTATGAATTTCAGAAAATCTGGAAGTACATCCTTCATCAAAGGAGCATTCTCAATCATCTCATCTGAAATTCCAGTTATATCGTGAGATTTTTGGGTTATAGACTTTTGCGGCTTAACGAGAGTCGAAAATTCGTCGGTAATCTGCATATTCTCTATTTTAACAGCGCCTATTTCTATTATTTCATCTTCAACAGCGTTAAGACCTGTTGTTTCAAAATCTATAACGACCATTTTAGACGCATTTATTCTTTCTTTTGATTTACCATTTCTAAAAATTTTACTTGAATCATCAACAAGATACGCCTCTATACCATAAATTGGCTTTATCCCATACTTAAGGCTCATTTGTTCGAATTCAGGAAAGGCTTGAACAACTCCATGATCCGTCACTGCCACGGCGTCGTGACCCCATCTTTTCAGCAATTCAAAGAGTTCCTTTGGATCAACAAGGCCATCCATGGCAGACATGGTGGTGTGTAAATGCAGTTCGACTCTCTTAACAGGAGCAGTATCTTCTCGCATTTCTGGTTCGAACTTATCTATCGATTTTGCGATCAAAACCATTTCGTGAGTGAATTTATCCTCTTGAACCTTACCTGAAACAAGACAATAATCCGGTAAACCCTCCGCAAAAGAGGAAGCAAGTTCCCCAAAGGCTTTACACGTAATCGCAGCCGTTCCATCAAAGATGCCAAAAGAAAGTACAGAATTTTTTCCGTTTCTGTATTCGAAGGAAAAGGTTTTCCCACTTATCCAAACACTCTTGCCAATTTCAAGATCGATTATCTTTTTTACACCTGAAGTTTTCTTTACAACTTGCTTTTTATCATCATCTTTGCCTTTTGAGGATGGTTTTATAACCTCTTCAAGGGATATTTCTTGTTTTGAAGGAGATATGGAAATCTCAACGGATTTTCCTGGAAAAAATTCTGCCGTTATTTGATCTATCATGTGTTTTGAACCGTTGACGCTTATTCTTTCATAAACGTAATCGTTAGAAACTTCTATCTTGATCTTTTCTCCTTCAATTTTAACGTTGTCAAGCACTCCATCAAGAATTGCTATATTTTTTCTAAGTGCAGTTGCAAGTTCTTTGATTCTTTCCTGAGGATCAAAAGACTTAAAGTCAACAGATAACCCAAAATATTTGTGAAATAAGGCATTTTTATCCATCGAATCTGGGAATTTGTCAACTGAAAATTCTATTTTTGAATCTGTGATGTGTATATCCTCTATTTTAAAAGCTTTGGGAGAAATTCCGAATTCTTCAAAGAAAAGGTTCTGATCGAATTCTGCCAATTTGTAGTTCATCTTATTATCACCTTCGATTACAAAATCTGATGTGCATGACATATCGCAATCGCAAGGGCATCTGCTGCATCATCAGGTCTTGGAATTTCATTCATTTTTAGAATTATTCTTACCATCTCTTGAACCTGCCTTTTAGATGCCTTGCCGTAGCCAGTTACCGCCATTTTAACTTCCATTGGTGTGTATTCGTATATGTCCATCTTTGCCTCTTCAAGCGCCAATATTATCACGCCTCTTGCTTCTCCAACGGAAATCGCAGTTGTCACATTTCTAAAAAAATAAAGTTCCTCAATAGCACTTTCTGTAGGCTGATAAATTTTTATGAGTTGTGAAATTCTTTCATATATTTCCAGCAGCCTTTTGGAAAGGGAAACTTTTGGATCGGTCTTTATTATGCCGTAATCTAAGACCTTCTCTTCGTTTCCTTCAAAACTTACGAAGCCGTAGCCAACCATCCCGAATCCCGGATCTATTCCTAAAATTCTTCTCTTTTCTCTCATCGAAGGTATTATACATTTAAGAGTTTAGACTATCCTCACGATGATGTAAAGAGTTTGAGAATTAGGGAATTAACATTCCTTCAAATAAAAACAGATCCTCTAAAAATATCAAAATTGTTGTTAAATAAAGAAGTATACCAAACGCATTTCT
>JAVRKN010000122.1:0-4563 GCA_031962405.1 Athalassotoga sp.
TGAGTTCTATTACAACCTTTGGTATATTCAAAGACTTAAGAAATTCAGATCGATCTTTTTCATTTTCAAGCGAAACTAACGTTGTGGTGAGAAATTTTGCTACATCAACAGGACTGTCAAATTTTTGAGACATATCTTCAATATCTGTTAATTCCTCTGCTTCAAAAATCCTGGCAATTTCATAACCCATTTTCCACGATATATCCGTTATTTGGGGTATGACGATTTCAATCGCGTCTTCCACTTTGTAATCAAGCGCATGCGTGTAAAAATAAATTCTGTATAAAAAGATGAAAAGTGCTATTGTCTCAGTTGATCCTGAAAAAGCCATCGCAGATCTCGTGAGAGTTGACTCGGCAGAGTAGAAATGAAGACCATGAAATTTTATAACTTCAGTTAAAATTGAAAGCATTGTAACGTCAAAAGATTGTCTTTCTGTCACGAGACCATTTTTTACCTCTTCTATCTTATTTTTCACCTCTGGTTTTGAAGTGTCAATTAAACGTATGAACTCTTTAAGATCTATCTTCTTTTTCCACCCATCTTCAAATTCAAGCAGTTTTTTTCTTGAATTCACAAGTTCTGAGGGCAAAGATTCGGCAAATTTTATGGCTTCATCTACCATACCATTAAACGCATATACGTCTATTGCGGCAAGCAAAAATCCCTCTTCCTTTATCTCCATCTCAATACCCTTTTCAACCGTTTCAAGTGCTTCTTCGTAGAGACCAATTGTTTTTTGAAGTATCAACATTTCAGTTAAAACTTCAGGAGTCTCAATTCCCGATCTTTGAATTTCTGAAAGCAATTGAATGGCTTCAAAGATTTTACCTTGCCTATAAAGTGAATAAGAGAGATCGTATTTCACGTGCCATCCTCCTTCATTTTTGGACAGCGAAATTTTGAATTCATTCTCAGCGAGGGAAAATTTCTGAAGCATGTTGGCCGCAACTCCTATTCTCCAATGAACGGATTGGAGATCATGATCGATGGTCAGTGCTTGCTGATAAAGCGTTATAGCGGACTTGGCGTCTCCAAGGGCAAGATAAGCATCTCCCATTAAAAGATAAGTTATGGTGAATGACGGATCTAATTGTATTACTTCCTTACATATCTGGATGGCTTCTTCAAATTCTGACTGATCCATGAGCGTTCTTGCAAGTTCTATTCGGATAGGAAGATATTCTGAATTCATGGCAATGGCTTCTTTCAAAAGTATTTCAGATTGCTCAAGATTTCCAGACAATCTTTCTATTATTCCAAGATGGAAAGGATATCTGTAATCTTTCTTGTAATTTGCGGCTTTTTCAACCAATTCTCTTGCTTCTTGGAGTTTTCCAGCGTTCATGTAAGCTCTTGCCCTGTCATAAAGGAAATAAACAAGGTAAGGCAAATAATATTCAACTTTTTTACCCGTCTCCACTTGTGCGCTCAGGCCTCTTATTATCATGTCAGGATCGAGTCTGTTCTTTTCAGCGGCATTCTCAAAATCTTCTTTAAGCAAAGGAAGTGAGACGGGGAGATTTTCCGTTTTCGCTTTTTGTGGATCTAAAGAGAGATATACTATGATTTTCATTTCAAATTGTAAATTTTAAGTTTTTTGTTAAGAGTTTTAACGTTTATTCCAAGCACTTCGCATATTTTTTTCTTGTCCATTTTGTAACGTTCAATTGCTTTCTTTATCAAAACTTTTTCTCCTTCATTCGTTACGCTTTTGATGTAATCTTTCATTTTTGGAATTTCAGAACCATTTTCAATATCTTTATGAATCATGGTCTCACCAGATATAAAGACATTGCAAAATTTGAAAAAACTCCTCCAATTTTCGGACCACTCTTCTCTTTTTAAACTTTCAAAAACATCATCTGAAAAGTTAAAGGAGACATTTTTTGCATTCTGAGCCATCGTTGAAACGGTGAATCTAAAAATTACCGGTAAATCGTCTGATATTTCCTTCAGAGTTGGTATTTCAACAAAATGCTTTCCAGACAACTGAGAAATCGCCTTTGGGATATTTGAAGAATTTTCGAAATGAAGGATCAATTTTGCACTGCACACTTTTTTCTCGTCCAATCCATAGATCGAGAAATACCCGTTTGACGATGCCATCGCTATTTTTATTATAGATGCCGGATTTGCAAGATCGCAATTCATCAGAACTACCACAGTTGGTTTCAAAAATATCGGCAGATGATTTTTTGATCCGAAAAGTCTGAGCATCACTTCCTCTTCTTGAAGCATCGAAAAGTCAAAGGTTTCATGTGTTCCTATCGTCTTTGAAAGAATCCACTCTTCCAAAAGGCCGGTCTTGGCAACGACGGTGGCAATTCTCGATTGAGCGAGTTTAGAAAGTTTTTCGTATGCACCGGCCATCTTTGAACTGAGACTTATAGGCTCAAAAATCAAGTCTTGATTTTTTTTCAGATTGTCTATTTCCTTATCTTTTTCGAGTATCATCTTTAAAAGATTAAGAAAGATGGCTATGTCATCAGCACTTACGCTTAAGGCATTTTTTACTCTCTCAATTCCAACATAAACGATTTGAACACCAAACTTTTGGAATTGTATTGCCTTTTTTAAATCATCCTCATTTTCAACGATGATGACATCCCAAAAGTGAGAATAAATCTCATCCTCTATTTTTTTGTAAAATGTATGCTCAAAGTCACTTACTTTGTCTTTCAAATCAGCAGGGACAAGTATATTCACGTTTCCTCCGCTATTCTGGAATTACAAATGTACCGGCTTTGCCTTCCATGGCTTCTGCTACTTTTTCCAAAGATGTTATGATGCATTGACGACCTGTCTTTTCAACAAAAGAAATTGCCGCTTCTATCTTAGGCCCCATCGAGCCAGAAGGAAATTGATTATTTGCCATGTACACCTTTGCATCTGAAACTTTAAGTTCTTTTAAGGCTCTTTGATCTGGCTTTCCGTAATTGAGATAAACCTCATCTACTCCCGTAAGAATCATGAAAATATCAACATCAAGTATTCTTGCAAGTAAAGACGATGCGCGATCTTTATCTATTACCGCCTCGACTCCCCTTATCGTGCCATCTGGTTCTCTCAAAACCGGTATTCCTCCACCACCAACGGCAACGGTTAGAACTCCTCTTTCCATCAACTCTTTTATCAAATCTTTCTCTACGATGTCAAGTGGTTCTGGTGATGGAACAACGCGCCTGTATCCACGGCCAGCATCTTCTTTCATCTTCCATCCCTTTTCTCTTGCAAGAAGTTCCGCCTCTTTGGCATCATAGAAAGGTCCTACTGGCTTAGTCGGATTTTGAAATGCTTTATCTTTAGGATCGACAACAACCTGCGTCACAACGGCGATGCATTGTCTTTTGAGGTTATTTTTTAAGAGTTGATTTTCCATGGCTTCAACGATGAGATATCCTAACATGCCTTGAGTGTAAGCGTCATTAAGGTCAAGTGGAAGGGGTGGGATCAATTCTTTTGCTCGATCCTGCTGAACCATCAGATTTCCAACTTGAGGTCCATTGCCATGGGTTATCACAACGTTTATGTCGTCCAACATTTGGGCGAGATAACGAGCCGTTGAATCCAAATTTTTTCTCATCACTTCGGCTGTTTGTAACTCTTTCGGTCCTTGAATTGCATTTCCTCCTATTGCTATGACAGCACTTTTTTTCATCATTTATCCTCCTCACATAAGCGCACTTAAAGATATGGAAGCAAGTTTAGATCTCGCTTCATCTGCCCTTGATACAACGACTATTGGTGCCTTTGCGCCAAGTACTACGCCTCCTATTGTGTAATGAGCGCAATAATCCATTGCCTTTCCTATGAAATTTCCAGCATGTATGTCTGGAACGAGTAAAATATCCGCATGCCCTGCCACATCACTTGTAATACCTTTCACCTTTGCAGCCCTTTCATCTATGGCGTTATCAAAGCCAAGAGGGCCTTCCACAATGCATCCGTCTATCTGCTTTCTTTTCCACATCATGGCAAGTTCTGCAGCCTCGATCGTTTCCGGCATATCTGGATTTACCGTCTCAACTGCCGCTATGCATGCGACTTTTGGCATATCGATTTCAAGTTTTTTAAAAAAGGAGACGGCATTCTTTATGATTTGCACCTTTTGATCAAGCGTTGGCCTTATTATCATACCACCATCTGTTATTCCTATGAATCTATTGTAATCTTTGGCTTCGACGATGGTAAGATGACTTAAAAGTGAACCCGTTCTTAAGCCCCATTCCGGATTTAAAACAGCCTTCAAAAGTTCGCTTGTCTTTACGAGCCCTTTCATAAGGATGTCTGCTTTTCCAGACGAAACCATTTTAACCCCAACTTCTGGAGAGGCATAAGAGTCAGAGTCGATGATTTCAAAATCATCTTCTATTTCAAGATCTTCAAGTATACCTTTGACGATTTTCTCTTTTCCAACCAAAACGGCATCAACGAAACCAAGTTTAACAGCCTCATCAAGCGCTATCAAAGATTCTCTATCTTCGGCTCCAACAAGAACAACGGTTTTTTTCTTTTCTCTTACCTTTTGAAAGACTTCATCAAATCTCTTCATAAGCTTTG
>JAVRKN010000123.1:0-4495 GCA_031962405.1 Athalassotoga sp.
ACGCCACGGCATCGATATTGCTTGCGATGTACATAGCGGTGGGTGAAAGACAAGGCGTCAAAAGAGAAAAATTGCGTGGTACGATTCAAAATGATATCCTCAAAGAGTACATAGCGAGAGGCACGTACATATATCCTCCCAAACCTTCTATGAGAATAATAACGAATATATTCGAATTTTGCTCAAAAGAAATGCCTTTATGGAATACCATAAGCGTAAGTGGCTACCATATAAGGGAAGCGGGAGCCAATGCCGTTCAGGAAGTTGCATTCACAATAGCAGATGGAATTGAATATGTCAAAACCGCAATTGAGGCCGGTCTTGATCCAAATGTTTTTGGGAAAAGATTGTCTTTCTTTTTTGCCGCCCACAACGATTTGTTGGAAGAAGTGGCAAAGTTCAGGGCTGCAAGGCGCATATGGGCAAAGATCATGAAGGAAAGATTTAAAGTTACAGATCCCGAGGCATTGAAATTAAGATTTCATACCCAGACTTCTGGATCGACGCTTACGGCTCAGCAACCAGAAAATAACATCGTGAGGGTTGCCATTCAAGCGCTCGCGGCAGTTCTTGGTGGAACCCAATCTCTTCACACAAACTCAATGGATGAAGCGCTTGCTTTGCCCACTGAAGACTCGGTGAGAATTGCATTGCGCACTCAACAGGTGATAGCCTACGAATCTGGCGTGACAAAAACCGTTGATCCATTGGGAGGCTCGTATTACGTTGAATTTTTGACGGACGAAATAGAAAGAAAATCTTTCGATTACATAAAGCACATAGACGAATTGGGCGGAATGATAAATGCCATAGAATCTGGATACATACAGCAGGAAATATCAAACAGTGCTTATGAGTATCAGAAAGCCATAGAGTCAAAAACACAGATAATAGTTGGCGTCAACGATTTCAAGATAGAGGAAAAAAATCCAAGAAAAACCATGAAAATAGACGATACGGTGGAAGAAAAACAAATCGAAAATCTTAAGAGAATGAAAAAAAATAGAGATATGTCTGCGGTTAAATCAAGCCTTGAAAACCTTGAAAGAGTTGCGAGATCGGATGGAAACATCATGTATCCAATAATCGATGCCGTAAAAGCCTATGCCACGGTTGGAGAAATATCCAACACCTTGAGAAAAGTCTTTGGCGAATACAAAGAATCTTCGATAATTTGAGGAGGTAAGGTTTTATGATAAAGGTTTTAGTTGCCAAGCCAGGTCTTGATGGACACGATAGGGGCGCGAAGGTCATAGCGCGAGCTTTAAGAGATGCTGGAATGGAAGTTATATACACTGGAATAAGACAAACGCCTGAACAGATTGTCCAAACTGCAATAGACGAAGATGTAGACGTAGTCGGAATATCGATTCTTTCTGGCGCTCATATGAAACTCATACCTCGCATACTTGAACTTCTAAAACAGAATAATTCCAACGTTGCCGTTTTTGTGGGAGGCATAATACCTGAAGAAGATGCGGCGGAATTGAAAAAATTAGGAGTTATCGAGGTTTACGGGCCCGGAACGCCTTTATCCACAATCGTTGAGGGGATAAAAGGATACTTTGAACATGCAAATGTCTGAGTCGCAGATATTAGAAGGCATAAGATCTGGAGACAGAAGGGCTTTTGCGAAATTACTTTCAATTTGCGAAGATGATCCTGAAAGAGCGGTGCATTTAATTTCAAGGCTTGAAAAACGCACTGCTCACGTGATAGGCATAACAGGAAGTCCTGGAGTTGGTAAATCAAGTCTTATAAATGCCATTCTTGACAATTCAGATGACAAAAAGTTAGGCGTCATAGCAGTAGATCCGTCAAGCCCTTTCACGGGAGGCGCGTTGCTTGGGGACAGAATAAGAATGCAGTCTCACGCAACGTCTGAGAATTTTTTCATAAGAAGTTTTGCAAGTCGTGGCGCCCTTGGCGGACTTTCCCCTTCCATTTTTGAAGCGTGCGATGCCTTTGAAACCTTTGGAGTCGATTCGATTTTTATCGAAACAGTGGGCGTTGGGCAATCTGATGTTGAAATAGCCAACGTCGCAGATACTGTCATTGTGCTGCTTTCGCCAGACGGAGGAGACGAAATTCAAATGATGAAGGCGGGGCTAATGGAAATTGGGGATATTTTTGTGATCAACAAATCAGATAACCCGATGTCGAGGGCATTATTCTCGAAATTGAAAAGCATCCTTGAGATGGGAAAGAAAGACATACCGATCTTTTTGACAAATTGCATAACAGGTGAAGGAATAAAAGATTTGGTAAAAGCCCTTGATGAAAGATTTTCATTGATTCTCAAAAACGGATCGCTCGTGGAGAAAAGAAAGAAAAGGACGGCTGGGCATGCGCAGGCAATTTTAAGAAAAAAGATCGATGAGGTTCTTAAAACTATCGAGACCGATCGATTGAATCTTGAAGAAATAGAAAAGACCGTTCTGAGAAAAATCTGCGATAAATTATAGATTCACGCTGAGAATACCGTACGCGATGTAAATTCCGTAAATTGACATGAGAAGAAGCCCTTTCCATTTTTTTGCTTCCCTTTTTTTGTTTAAAAAGATGAGAAAAGCAATTACTCCTATTACGTTCATGAATATCAGATCGATTGTTATAGGCGTGTCAGTCGTAATTTTACCCGAAAGTGCGGAAAGCCCAAGGATGGCGAGAATGTTGAATATATTTGATCCCATGACATTTCCAACGGCAATATCATTCTTTAACTTTCTTGCAGCCCTTATAGATGTTACCAACTCTGGAACGCTTGTTCCAAAGGCTATGATCGTGGCAGCAATTAATGTTTCACTCACCTTAAGCACCCTGGCAAAATTGACGGCCGCATACACGCCCAACTCACCACCGGCAACGACTGCGGCAAGGCCTATTATTGTAAGAAATATTGCAACCGAAAATCTATGAACTTTTTCTTCGGAGGATATCTTCACCTCATTTTTGGATGTCGAAAAAACATAGACTATGAAGATCGCAAAAACGCTAAGCAGTACGATACCATCGTAGAAATCAAGCGAATCACTTTTCAAGAACAACATTGTCGCTATGAGTTGAGAGACTATGACAAGTGGAATTTCATACTTGAGTGTTTGTCTTTTAACGAATACAGATCCTAAGAAAATAGAAATTCCAAGTATCAAACTTGCATTGACTATGTTCGATCCCACGACATTGCCTATGGCGACACTTCCCGAATGAGTAAATGCACCAACCAAACTTACAGCCAACTCTGGTGCGCTTGTTCCAAAAGCAACTATCGTCAGACCTATGAAAAGTTCTGAAACTTTGAAGTGCCTTGCAAGATCGGCTGCACCGCTCACAAGCCAATCTGAACCACGTTCAAGTAAAATAAGCGCTATGACAAGAAAAATTATCTGTAAGAAGATGTACATTTTATCCCCCACCATGCGTTATTGTGCGACTCTTCCAAATTTCACTATACTTTTTTTCAGGTTTTCTTCGTACCTATTTTGAGGATTTAAAAGTTGGGAAATGCCAACGCCCCCTTGAGTGAGATTTGCATGCACCATCTTGCCGTTTCCTATGTACATCCCAACGTGGCCTGGAAAGAAGATGAGATCTCCAAAGGTTAAGTCCTTTTCCTCTATTCTGCGCGAAAAATTTTGCTGGAGATCGGCATCTCTTGGTATTTGAATGCCTGCGTAATCGTAGAGCCTCCCAACGTATCCAGAGCAATCGTAACCGTAAGATGAACTTCCGCCCCACAAGTAAGGAGTGCCTAAAAAGAGGTGCCATTTCTTTTGAATATCATCAAAAGATGTCTTCGTTAAAACTTCATTTGATGGCACTTTGATTGTGCAACGATTTGGCAAAGAAAGGTGCCAAAGTTTTTCTGAATCTACTGCAAATAATTTTGATCCAAAGGGAATGAAAATCTCTTGATCGTTGATTTGAATTTTAGAAAATCTTTCGCTTACAATTATTCTTGTGCCCTTTTCTTCAAGTTCGGCCATCGTATCTTTTGGGAAAAACATCATGTGCGATCTCTGAACGTAACCGATAAAGCCGGTTCTCATGTCTTTAACAAGCGCATATTCATTTTCAAATACAAGCACTTTAACGAATTCTCCAAAGATCAACTGATGAACTCTTTCTGTCCGAAATCTCGGATCTTTTCTCATATCGGCAACGGGAATTACGACCATACCAATGGCAAAATCTGGCAATATCATGTCTTCGAGAATATTCACCTGAAACATGACATCTTCAACATTTTTTAGGATTAAATTCAAAGAATCGTGGGTATCTATAAAGCCGTTAACGATCAATTTCTCCTTATCTTCCAAGATTTCAAAGCCATAAAAGAAAAGTCTTTTATCTCCCAAGGTGCGATCGATTATGTCGAGAAATTCATTTTTTCTCATCGATTTTGGCACAAATGAAACTCTCTAACCGTGCCTTCTCTCCTTTCAAGTAAATTTTGTAAACGGAGCCGCAACTTACCGCTCACTAATCCCTAATC
>JAVRKN010000124.1:0-4476 GCA_031962405.1 Athalassotoga sp.
TTAATTATCCATTGGCATGTCTATTTTGTGTTTTTTTGCCGTTTCTTTCGCTATTTCATATCCGGCATCAGCGTGACGTACCACACCTATACCCGGATCGTTATTCAAAACTCTTGATAATTTTTCATCCTCAATTTTAGTCCCATCGGCAACGCAAACAAATCCGGCATGAATCGAGTATCCTATTCCAACCCCTCCTCCGTGATGAACAGAAACCCATGTTGCCCCAGAGGATGCGTTCAAAAGAGCGTTGAGAATTGGCCAATCGGCCACAGCGTCAGATCCGTCTTTCATTGCCTCCGTTTCTCTGTATGGTGAGGCCACCGATCCTGTATCATGATGGTCGCGGCCTATGACTATCGGGGCTTTAAGTTTTCCATCTCTTACCATTTTATTTATCTCGAGACCAAATTTTTCTCTTTCTCCTTGACCTAACCAGCATATTCTCGCCGGTAAACCCTGCCAATTTACCTTTTCGTGTGCCATATGAATCCATTTTTTGAGATGGTCATCATATGGAAACAGTTTAAGAACAACTTCATCTGTTTTGTATATATCCTGAGGATCACCGGAAAGCGCTACCCATCTGAAGGGACCTTTGCCTTCCGAAAATAGCGGCCTTATGTACTCTGGCACGTATCCAACGATCTCAAACGCATCTTTTGCGCCGTGATCGTAAGCCATGCGCCTTATGTTATTTCCATACTCAAAAGCCTTTGAGCCTTTTCTTTGCATTTCGACGATTGCCTCGACATGTTTTACCATTGAATCAAAAACTCTTTGCAGGTATTCATTCTCGTTGCTTTTTCTCATCTCTGTCGCTTCTTCAACAGTCAATCCAGCAGGAATGTAACCGTTAAGAGGATCGTGGGCCGAAGTTTGATCCGTAACTATATCTGGAATGAATCCATCGCTTACCATTCTCGGAAGCACCTCGGCCGCATTTCCAAGCAAACCTATTGAAAGTGGCCGTTTTTTCGCGGCCGCATCTTTTGCCATCTTTAAGGCTTCATCGTAAGAATCTGTCCATGTATCCAAATAATGCTTTTCAAGTCTTCTTTCGATCATCCTCTTGTCAACTTCGACGGCTATCATCACCCCTCCGTTGAAGGTTACAGATAGAGGTTGCGCTCCGCCCATTTCTCCGAGGCCGGCTGTAACGGCTATCTTGCCTTCTAAAGTTCCTCCAAAATATTTTTGGGCTACGGCGTAAAAGACTTCATACGTACCTTGCAAAATGCCCTGTGTGCCTATGTATATCCAACTCCCTGCCGTCATCTGTCCAAACATCGTTAGACCACGCTTCTCAAGGTCTCTAAAATAGTTCCAATCTGCCCATTTTGGAACCAACATGGCATTAGAGATTAAAACCCTTGGTGCCCACTCGTTTGTCTTGAAAACCGCAACTGGTTTGCCAGATTGAACAAGAAGAGTTTCATCGTTGTTGAGCCTTTTGAGAGTATTAACAATGGCATCGAATGCTTCCCAACTTCTTGCAGCCTTTCCAGTCCCGCCGTAAACTATAAGATGTTCCGGATCTCTCGCAACTTCTGGATCGAGATTGTTCATTATCATGCGCATCGGTGCTTCGGTCTGCCAACTCTTACACGTTATCTCCGCACCCCGTGGAGCCCTAATCACTCTGGACATAAAACTTCCTCCTTCCATCTATTGATTTTCAAGATTCTTTGCGTAAATGGTATTTCTAACGAGAAAAATTAAGAGTACCAACACAAAAATCACTATAAGTGCAAAGGTGATTCTCATTCCAAAGTATTGAATTACGAATCCAAAGATTATCGGAATAAAGGCTCCTATGGCTGATAGAATTGACAAAAAATAACTGTTTGCTTTATTTCTCAGTTCAGGTGGAAATGCCCTTGTGATGGCAAGTAAGGATAAAGGATAAGTCAGGCCGTGTGGAATGCCCAAGATCAAGAAAGCGATAGCGTATAAGATGATGTTATTTGAAAAGACTATTAAGATGAGACCCAATGCCGTTAATATGGCAGAGATTATCATTTGAAAAGAAAGATTTTGAGGCGGTCTTATGGTTAGAATGAGCCTGCTTAAAAATGAGGTGAGAAAGAAAAGTGCAAATAGAATTGTGATCAAAGAATAACCTATGTGAAATGTCTCTTTTGCGTATATTCCGCCAAAGATCGTTATCATGGCGAAAGGAACGTTGTACATCAAGTTATTTATGACAGAGGCCTTAAAGCCAGGATTTTTGAAGATAACCTTTAGATGTGTGGTCATCTTGCTTTTTTGCTCTGTTTCAGGAAATTTTATGAAAAATGATGTGACAGCCGTCAAAAGACCAAAGATGGTAAAAAATATGAACGTTTCCCTCAAATTCATGAATTTCAAAAGTGCCGATTCAATCGAGGGACCAATTATCAAAGACAAACTCAGTGTAAGCGTGTAAAGGGAGACGATCCTTTCTCTTGTTTTTCTATCTGGATAAAGGCTTGCAGACGTTATTATGTTTGGCATCAAAGCGCCAAGCACAAAGCCACTTGATATTGAAAGTATCCAAATGCTTACGCCATTTGCAAAGGCGAAAAACGGGAAGATAACGGCATAAACAATGGAAGAGAAAATGAAGATCACCCTTCTTTCTTTTGGTGGCAAAGCGGCATTTATGAAACCACTCATGAAAAAGGAAGACAAGGTAAAGAGGGCTGAAATAAGCCCTATCATTATTTCGCTGAAGTTGAGATCGTACTTAACGAGCAATGGCATCATCGTACCAAGCATGTTGTTGCTCGCTCTAACGGAAAAAGTCATTAGAACTATCACAAATACAGAATACAACATTGACAACATGATTACCACTCCACCACGACGGTTATCTCGCCTATTGGTTCAACTGTCTTGGCAAGATCACAAGGCGATCCACGGTAAAATGTTTGATTCACCTTTGTCATTTCTCTTCCAACAAAAACCCTTGCGTTGGGCGAGATGGTACATATTTCTTCAAGGGTTTCTCTTATTCTGTAAGGAGACTCAAAAAAAACCGTTGGTATTCCAATCTCTTTCATGTGATGCAAGGTCTTTCTCAATTTCGATCCTCTGGGAAGAAAACCCAAAAAGATGAAATGTGAAGCATTAAGACCACTTGCTGCCACTGCACATATTGGCGCACTTGGCCCTGGGATAACGTCCACAGGAATGCCATTTTCATGGCATGCGTCAACTAACTTCATTCCAGGATCTGAGATTACAGGCATGCCAGCATCGCTTACCAAGGCATATTCGATGCCATTTTTCATCTCTTCTAAAATCTTTGGGATTCGCTTTTTAGAATTGTTATCGTTGAAAGATAAAAGTTTATTCGATATGCCAAAATGGCTCATCAACTTTGCCGTTCTTCTCGTGTCTTCACACAGGATAAAGTTTACACTTTTTAAAGTTTCGATGGCTCTTTGGGAGATATCCGAAAGATTTCCTATCGGCGTCGCAACGATTTTTAATCCCATACTTTGGTCTCTTTTAAATATTTATCTAATTTTAAATCGAGATGTTGCTCAACAAATTCAGCATTCATAAGACGTTCAAATGCTTTTTTAAGAGACTTTTTGATCGCTTCAGCATCAACATTCGAGTACTTATCAAGGGAAGTCATCGACGCGCTTAAAGTTTCAAAGATTCCTTCCTTATTTTTTAAGAAACATCTTGAATATTCCTCTAAATGTGATTTCATAGGAATAGAACCATGTTGAAGTACCATCCCATTTCTTCTAAGTTGTGCGCTGCCTATTAACTTTTTGTTGTCAACCGTAATTTCATAAACAGAGGTGACGGCAAAACACGCCGCAAATCTTTGATAATTTGCTTTTTTTACCTCTGATATCTTGCAGTCGATTCCCAAATCTCTCAATCCATCAACAAGCACCTTTGATATACCAAGATATGTCTGAATTACATTCTCACTGGCAAAGGACAAAGGCATAACTATCGAATACGTCAATTCATCGTAATGCAAAACAGCCCTTCCACCGCTTGGGCGGCGCACAAGATCGAATTTCATCTTCTCAAGATAAGAAAGATCTATATCCGTCAAACTTTGAAACCTGCCCAACGACAACGCTGGCGGAGACCATTCGTAAAATCTTAAAATTGGCACATTTAAACGTTGATCTAAAATTGCAAGGTCGTATGCCATATTTTCAAAGCCATTCATTTTTCCAGTATCAACAAAATACCACAGCATCTTATCACTTTTCTGATGATAATTTCAAACTTCCAAGAAAGTATAACACAAATTACGCTTTGCCACACACCTTAGACCCAAAATTCAAAAAAGTTTAGTATAATAATGTTAAATTAGCTGAGGGCACACGCCGGAGCCGATCAAGATAGCAAATGGCGTATAGCATATGGCAAATGGTGTACGGCGGAGAGCATAATGCCCCAGAGGGATCCTTCGCAGCGCTAGCGAGGACAGATCCCGACGGGGCATATGCTGGAGCC
>JAVRKN010000125.1:0-4474 GCA_031962405.1 Athalassotoga sp.
GGATTTCTCTGGGGCATTATGCTCTCCGCCTCACTATTCCCTAATCTCTAATGCCTAATCCCTCATCTCTAATGTCTAATGTCTAATCTCTAATCCCTGTCTTTGCCTTTACTGATCACTCGTCACTCGTTACGCGTTACTGTTTTCCTGCTCCGACATGTGCCCATTCGGAAGCTGTACTCGCTTCGCTGCGAAGGCTTCCTCACGGGCATCATGTCCTCCGCCTTACCACTCACTAATCTCTATTCCCTAATCTCTAATGTCTAATCTCTAATCCCTAATCCCTGTCTTTGCCATATGCCATTGGCTATACGCTATATGCCATACGCCATGTGCTATATGTGGCTATACGCCCTACGTCATGCCTTTCGCTTTAAGATTCATGATTGTCTCTTATCCTTCAACGCGCCTTCTCCATCAAAGATGATCGTTCCTACCTTTTCACCGTTGATAACTTTCAAAAAGTTTCCCTTTTCAAAAAAGTCCATAACTATTATGGGAATTGAGTATGATTTGCAAAGTGCGAAAGCAGAGGTATCCATTACGCTCAGATTTAACTTTATCGCTTCTTCAAAGGTAAGGTTTTCGAATTTTTTTGCATCGTTGTATTTTTTCGGATCTCTTGAATAGACGCCATCAACCTTTGTGCCCTTTATGAGCACTTCTGCCTTCATTTCCGCCGCCCTTAAGGCTGCGGCAGTATCAGTTGTGAACAGAGGGTTTGAAGTGCCGCCGGCAAATATGACAACTTTGTTTTCTGCGAAAGCCCTTTCGATGGCATCATATGTAAGATTTTCTATGGATGGAAGATTCGTTATTTTTGAAAGCACGACTGAATCTATGCCGTGTTTTTTCAAAGCAGAGAAAAGATACAAAGAATTTATGACTGTACCGAGCATTCCTATCTGATCCGCGTTTATAGAGCCTACGTAAGACAATTCTTCGCCTCTGAACAAATTGCCAGCCCCTATAACGATGCCAATTTTTATCTTCATTTCAAGTACTTTGGAAATCTCAGCGACTATCGCGTCTCCCATGTGCGAATCAATGCCTTTTTTTCCTTCTCCTGAAAGTACCTCTCCGCTCAACTTCAAAAGCACCCTTTTATACATCTTAGCCACCTCACATAAAAAAGGTGAGCAATACGCTCACCTTTTATTGACCTATTTCAAATCTAACGAATCTTCCAATTGAAATATTTTCTCCGAGTTTTGCAATTGCTTCCTTTATCATATCCATGATGGTCTTCGATTCGTCGAGAAAATACTTCTGCTCTAAAAGACAATTCTCCTGATAAAATTTTTCAAGTTTATTTTCTATGATCTTTTCAAGTGCCTGTCCGGTTTTTCCACTACCTTCATACTGTGCCCTGTATATTTCCTTTTCTTTTTCTATTACTGATGGATCTATTGCGTCTCTGCTTATATATTTTGGATTTTGCATGGCAATGTGTTTGCAAATGTCTCTTCCAAGTGCTTTAAATTCGTCAGTTTTAGCAACAAAATCAGTTTCGCAATTTAACTCAAGCATGACGCCAACTCTACCGTTGAAATGAATGTAATCGATGATCCATCCGTTAGTCGCGGTGCGGCCTATCTTCTTGTCTGCCTTCGAAAGCCCTTTCTTTCTCAGGATTTCCTTGGCTTTTTCCATGTCTCCTTCACTTTCAACAAGGGCGTTCTTACAATCCATCATTCCGGCACCCGTCATATCTCGAAGTTCTTTAACTTTTATCGCGGAAATTTCCACTGTATTCCTCTCCTTTCAACTCTTCTCGAAAAAGATTTTACCACATGTGAACATACATTACAAAATCAAACCCATCCTCGCGGATGGGTTTTACTGGTCGGGGCGACTGGACTTGAACCAGCGACCTCCTGCGCCCCATGCAGATGCGCTAGCCATCTGCGCCACGCCCCGTTAATCATAGGATACCACAAAAAGCGCTTACTTTTCAATCATTTCGTTGATGATTCAACGGTTGTCTTCTTTCCAAAGTCTGTTGTGTAATATCCATTACCTTTGAAGACGATCACTCCGAGATTACTCATCTGTCTGACCATCTTGCTGCCGCAAACTTCGCACTTAACTCCATCTGCTTCGGAAAACTTCTTAAGCAGAACCTCTTCATGTCCACAATTTGGACACACGTATCTGTAAAGTGGCAATTCGATCGCCTCCATATCTTATCTATCACGTCTCATAGTATTTTAACACATGTTTTTTAATTTATCTTTAAGATTACATTTTTCGTCTCGTAATGCACCACTTAATACGTCTTTGCCCTCTCATATTGAAATGGCCACTCTATTTCCACGCCTGAATCGTGAGCGATCTTCAAGGGCCAGTAAGGATCTCTCAAAAGTTGTCTTCCAACAAAGACAAGATCGCATTTTTCTGAATTAAGAGCGTATTCAAAAAGTTCAACTGAGTTAATCAATCCGCCACCTATAATTGCCAGACCAGTGCCAATTTTTACACGACCAGCGTTGTCTATCATGTAACCTGGATAAACTTTGATCGATTGATCCGGAACCAAGCCACCTCCGCTCACGTTGACTGCGTCAATCTGGTCTTTGAAAAGGTTAAGGATGTCTATTGTATCGTCCACATCATTCCCGCCCTTTGCGTAATCAGATGCCGACACTCGTACCCAAAGAGGTTTGTCCCATACTTCTCTGACGGCAAAGATGATCTCCGTTAGAAATTTGGATCGTCTTTCCATGGATCCTCCGTAACTATCTGTCCTTTTGTTTGTGAGTGGAGACAAAAACTCGTTTATAAGATATCCATGTGCAGCGTGTATTTCAATGCCGTCAAAGCCTGCCATTTTTGCACGTTTTGCGGCATTTTGAAACTTGCCAACAATTTGTTTTATCTCTTCAACTTTAAGTTCGCGAGGATGACCGTAATGTTCGCTGTACCTTATGGCAGAAGGAGCAACGGGATTATTGGTCGCTTTTGATTTTCTTCCCGCATGAGCAAGTTGGATGGCTATCTTAGCGCCCGATTCATGTACCCTATTTACGAGTTCTCTCAAACCCTCTACCTGCGAATCGTCCCAAATTCCCAGATCGTTGGGTGAGATTCTCCCGTCTGGTTCTACAGCCGTTGCTTCAACGATTATAAGCCCAACGTCTCCTATGGCTCTTGCAACGTAATGGGCGATGTGCCATGGCTTTACAGTGCCCGTGTCGTCTGAAGAGTACTGACACATGGGCGGCATCACGATTCTATTTTTTAATTCCAGACTTCCGAGTTTAAAAGGTTCAAAGATCACAAGACCATCTCCTCAAAGTATTTTAGATGCCAAAGCTGAAAGTTCTGATCTAACTCCTATCGAAAGCGTTAAATGCCCAGCCAGTGGATAATTTGAAAAACGTGCCGTTGAATATGAAAGCCCGTTGGAAAATGCGTCAAGGTAAGGGCTGTCTATTTGCGATATATCGCCTGTAAGCACTATTTTTGTTCCCACGCCAGCACGCGTTACTATGGTTTTAACCTCGTGGGGCGTTAAATTTTGCGCTTCGTCCACTATTATGAATTGATGAGGAATCGTTCTTCCCCTCGTGTAACTTAACGCTTCAACCTGAAGAAAATTGAGAGAATCTATTTTAGACGTTGATTTGCCGGCGTTGTCAAAAAGAAATTCAAGATTGTCCCTTATTGGTTCAAGCCATGGCTTCATCTTTTCCTCAGCACTTCCTGGAAGAAAACCTATGTCTTTTCCCATCGGAATAACGGGTCTTGTGACAGTCAATTTCTTGAATATTTTAAGTTCTGTGATCATGTAAAGTGCTGCCGCTATCGAAAGCAAAGTCTTGCCTGTCCCTGCTATTCCCAAAAGCGTTACAAATGAAAGTTCAGGATCGAGCAGAAGATCTAAAGCCATTATCTGCTCAACGTTGAGAGGTTTTATTCCCCAGACATTGGTGTTGAAATCAACCTTTGATGGAATGAGTTTTCCATCTTTAAACCTAAAAATTTTAGAATCTTTGAAGATCACAAACTCATTTTGCCTCAAATTCAAACTTTTGAGATCTACGTCTGAAGATGAATTTTGATCGATTTGGGTGTATCCCTTCAGAAGATCCATTTCTTCTGTCCTGTCTTTCAAATAATCCTGCGCTTCAAGACCAATTGCATCGGCTTTTATACGCATGTTTATGTCTTTGCTGACGAGAATTGTCCTTACGCTCGGGTCTCTTTTGCTTATCTGCATCGTGTAAAAAAGTATCCAATCATCCATGACCTTATCGGATAAAAATCTTGGCATTTCTTTGAAATCTTCTATGACTTCGACCTTCAAAATTCCGCCACCGTCTATCTTAACGCCCTTGAAAAGCTTTCCCTGCTTTCTAAACGAATCAAGTTCGCGGGCAACTTGCCTTGCGCTCATTCCTATTTCGCCAGGACGGCCTTTGAGTTTATCTATCTCTTCTATGACCGGCAAAGGGATTATAAGGTTGTTGTC
>JAVRKN010000126.1:0-4473 GCA_031962405.1 Athalassotoga sp.
GTTACGCGTCACTGTATTTGCTATTTGCCATATGCCATACGCCAAAATTTTAAATTAGCATATCGTAAGCCCCGCATTCATGCGGGGCTTGTCAAATCTTTGCTTTTACGTTATTTTCCTGCTGCTACATCAGCCTTTTCTAACTTTTTGACCTCTTTTATCGCTGCTTGCAAGAAATCGTAGTCAAGTATGAAAGGATATTTCTTTGCCCATTCGAAAATCTGATCTGGATTATTCTGGAACCATAACCTATCCAAGCCTTCTCCGTGAGAAGTGCCTTTTTCTTTTATCTCTTCGATGTTTTTGGTAAACTCTTTTTCCCACACGGGATCAAGTTCTTTATGAATATTTTTGGAATATTCATCGAGAGCAGGAACAAGGTTTGTCACTACCAAATTAGACGCACCTTTATCAGTTGATATTGCATGATGTTTGGCAACAACTTCTCTTAAAACCCATGGGTTGTCTATTATCATACAAGGCGTGAGAAGGTTGTCCGAATGTGGCTGATGGAATCTTATGTCTGCCAAGAAAGGAGATTGCAAAATTTCAACAAGAGACTTTTCTTTTATGTTATCGGTGGCAAAATGGGTGAATATACAAGGTTCTGCGTATCCTTCGCTGTTTATGTGAAGGTATCTTCTTCCGCCGGCAATGCATCCTCCAACAGATGGAGCGTCGTTCCAAAAGTCCATCAAGAAGTAAGGTTTTCTAGCCCTTAAGGATCTTACGAAATCTCCCATTGCCTTTCTCTGAGATGGAAGTGGCATAAGATCAACTTCTGGATCTCTTCCAACTGGCATGAAGAGGAAGAGCCAAGAGAAGAAAGCGCCTTTCTCTATCCAAAAATCATAAAGTTCGTCAGATGTGAGTTGTTCGAAATTCGTTCTCATGAAAACGAAGGAATTGCCGAAAATTATGCCTCTTTCTCTTAACCTGTCAGCGGCGGCCAAGATTTTTGCGTAAACGCCTTTTCCTCTTATGTAATCCGTTTCGTCTTCCCAACCATTTACGCTAAGGACAGGATAAACGTTTCCAAGTTCTTTTATCTGATCGGCAACCTTATCCGTTATGAATGTAGAATTCGTGAAGATCATGAAGAGCGCATCGTTATGTTTTTTTATGAGAGGATAAAGTTCATTCCACCTGACAAAGGGTTCACCGCCGAGTATCGTGTAAAAATATGTGCCAATTTCTTTTCCCTGAGTGATTATGCTGTCTACAAGTTCGATTGGCATGTCATCCTGTCTTGAATATTCGCTGGCATAACATCCTATGCAATTTAGGTTGCATCTCATTGTAGGGCTTATCAGGATAGTGTAAGGGGCGGCAAAACCATTTTTGCGTATGGTCTCCTCTTTGTTATATTTGAGCCAACCAAGATTGACGTTCACAAGAAAATTTGTGAAGAAAGTTTTGACGATATGCTTATCTTTCTTGAAAAGATTTATAAGCCACTGCCTTGAGCCAGGATTTTTCTCGACCCATCCGGCAAATTTTGATAAGTTGTCCGTTCCTCCAATGGTTTTTTCCAATTTTTTAAGAGATTCAATGGCTTTATCAAAATTTTGCTCCGGATCCTTGACTATGTAATCTATATATCTCCCAAGCACAGCATTTATCGCCATTTTTGTAGCTCTGTCCTTAATTTCGCTTCCTATTCCCATTCAGATCATGCTCCTTTCCAAATTTTACCGAACGGTCAAATTGAAATCAAGACCATTTTACACAAAAAAAAGTTTTTTGTCAATAGGCCGAGTTGACTCATAAAAAATCTATGCAGATGATTCGGTGTCTTGATTTTTTGTGTTAAAATGTATTAGAATATAAAAGTTGCGGGGTCGTGGCGCAGCTGGGAGCGCGCTTGCATGGCATGCAAGAGGTCGTGGGTTCAAATCCCATCGGCTCCACAGAAAAAAGGGCGAACCTTAAAGATTCGCCCTTATTCTATTTTCATGAGAGGTTGATCGATATCCACTTGTTGCCCTTCTTTAACGAGGATTTCCGTTACTTTGCAATCTCGAGGAGCGAGAATCTCATTTTCCATTTTCATGGCCTCGAGTGTAAGCAATGTCTGACCGTCTTTGATATTTTGGCCAACTTTTGCTCTTACTTTGACTATCGTTCCAGACATTGGTGCACGGACGATCTCTTCTTCACTTTTTTCTACTTCATCTGAGACGGGCTGAACGATTTTTGGAGGTTGAGGCTCGCTTTTGGGAATCTGAGGTTGTTCTACTTTTGAAGGGGATAATTGAGATGGCTGGGAGTCTTCGCTTTTACCTATTTCCTCAACTTCAACCTCGTAAGTTTTGCCGTTAATTTTTATCATGTACTTCTTTGACATCATCCTACTCCTTTCTCGTTCTCCAGAAGGTTTGAGGATTGTGCATTAACCATCCGCTAAATTTACAACTTTCATCGACCTTTTTAACCTTTTTTATGTAAATCTTCTTGTCGGATGAATAAGCCATTAACGCCGCAACAACGACGGCAGCGATTTCTTCTTCATTTTCCATGGTCAACCTCATAATGGAATGTTACCATGCTTTTTGGAAGGCTTTCCTTCCACTTTTGAGGCGAGTATTTCAAGTCCGCGAATTAACATGTCTCTCGTTTCGTAAGGTAAAATAACCGTATCGACGTAGCCGCGAGAGGCAGCGACGTAAGGATTTGAGAAAGTATCGGCATATTCTTTTATCTTTTCTGCCCTTGTCTTTTCAGGATCTGGCGAATTCTTTATCTCATTTCTAAAAATTATGTTTGCCGCTCCATCCGCGCCCATGACCGCTATTTCTGCCGTTGGCCATGCCAAAACAAGATCGGCACCAAGGTGCTTACTTCCCATCGCTATGTAAGCACCACCGTAATCTCTGCGCGTTATGATCGTTATTTTTGGGACAGAGGCCTCGCTGTAAGCAAAGAGCAATTTTGCTCCATGCCTTATTATGCCGCCGTGTTCTTGAGATGTACCTGGCAAGAAGCCTGGAGTGTCGGCGAAAGTTATGATTGGAATGTTGAAGGCATCAAGGAAACGTATGAATCGAGCAGCTTTATCGGATGAATCGATGTCAAGCACGCCTGCTAAAACCTTTGGCTGGTTTGCAACAATTCCAACCGATCTTCCGTTTATCCTTGCAAAGCCAGTGATCATGGATCTCGCAAATTTGGATTGTACTTCAAAAAAAGTGCCTGGATCGACTATTTTGTTTATGACTTCAATCATATCATAAGGTTTATTGGAAATCTGCGGTACTATAGAATTTATCGATTCATCTTTCTCAACTTCAACTTCTGGTCCCATTTTCGGAACTTCCATGTTATTCGAAGGTATGTAAGAAAGTATTTTCTTTACGATTTGCATTGCATCTACATCGTTTTTTGCGATGAAATGTGCAACGCCACTTTTTGAGTTATGTACCTCTGCACCGCCAAGACTTTCTTGAGTTACATCCTCACCGGTAACAGCCTTTATAACTTCTGGCCCTGTTATGAACATCTTCGATGTTTTGTCAACCATTATAACGAAATCAGTTATAGCGGGAGAATAAACGGCACCTCCAGCGCAAGGACCCGCAATTACCGTTATTTGCGGTATTACCCCAGACGCAAGGGTATTTCTATAAAAGATCTCTCCATAGCCGTAAAGCGAGTCAACTCCTTCTTGAATTCTTGCGCCTCCAGAATCATTTATCCCAACGATGGGTATTCCCATCTTCATGGCCATATCCTGGATTTTCGCTATCTTTTTAGCGTGCATTTCTCCGACGGAACCGCCTTGAACTGTGAAATCTTGAGAGAATATCGCAATTTCTCTGCCATCTACCTTTCCTATACCGGTAACGACTCCATCTGCTGGGAAATATTTTTGGTCGAGGCCAAAGTAGGTTGATCTATGTTTGATATGATCGTCGATTTCGAAGAAACTTCCTTCGTCAACAAGGGCATTTATTCTCTCTCGTGCAGTTAGCTTCCCTTCTTCATGTTGTTTTTTTATTCTTTCTTCGCCACCACCAATGCGTATTACCTCGCGCTTTTTTAATAATTCCTCATTTTTATCCAATTTAATCTTTCCTCCTTTCAACGAGTTCTATCATAACACCATTTGCATCCTTTGGGTGTATGAAAGTCACGATCGTGTTGTTTGCTCCTGGAGACGGTTCAGAGGTTACTCTATACCCTTCATCTTTAAGTTGCTTGACAGTTGCGTAAATATCGTCCACTTCAAAAGCGATGTGATTAAGACCTTCTCCCCTTTTTTCTATGAAGTTGGAAATGGTACCGTGCGGGTCTAAATCCTCAAGAAGTTCTATGCGAGTGCCTCCGACATCGATCATCATAACTTTCAATTTTCTATCTTCAAGTACCTCTTCTTCAGCCTTCATGCCGAGAGATTTTGTGTATATCTTGGACGCTTCTAAGGCAGATTTAACGGCAATCCCAATGTGATCGATTTTTATAACTTTCATAAAT
>JAVRKN010000127.1:0-4458 GCA_031962405.1 Athalassotoga sp.
CCATATGCCATTTTGTAATGGGCTTCGGCAGGCACCCCCTCGATGTCTGGTCCTCACTTCGTTGCGGAGGCCATCTCGAGGGCGTCCTGCCCTGCGCTTTACCACTCACTAATCCCTAATGTCTAATCCCTAATCCCTGTACTTGCCATATGCTATTGGCCATGCGCCATGCGCTTTCTTATTAAAACTGCATTCTAATCTTCAATGATACTTTCTGAGATTTGTTTCTCATTCAAAATGACTTGAGATTTCAATCTTCCTATTATTAGGACGAATATCAAACCTATAAAGGATATTATCGCCGTTGTCAAAAACATTTCCGTGTAACCCACATTTATCGTTGATTGGAAAGTATCTTGTATTTTACCGTGAATACCTTGAATGTCATTTACAACAAGTTTGTTTAATGGAAATGGAATTACTTTGTTAAGCACTTCTTCAAGTTTTGTGACTATATTGGTTACATCTGCATTTTGCAAGGATGCAAAAGCTTGAGAAGCCGTAGAATCCATTTTGATAGCAGGTATCTTTATGCCAGAACTGTTAAGAGTTTGAGTGAGATTGGACTGAAGATTTTTCCCTGCCTGTATCAGAAATCCAACCATTAAGTTTGGAGCAACTGTTACGCCAATGGATCTCATCAAAGAAAGGTTGGCAAGGGCTGATGCGGAATTTTTTGAATCAACGCTTTTGAGTATCATGTAATTGAGTGGAGCGCCAAGTGTAAAACCTATTCCGACACCCATTATGGACAATCCCATAAGCAGTCCTGGGAAGTTAAGCATGTACGTCGTCACATATCCCAAAAACAGTGCGCCTAAAATGTTAAGCACAAAACCTATAGACATGACAAATACTGCACCACGCTTATCAACTAAAATACCTGAAAGGGGGGCCGCTATCCCAGAGAATATCGCGAGCAAAGTTACGACATATCCTCCGGTACCGGCTGGTATTTTCAAAATATTCTCGGCAAATTGTGGGATGAATATAAGGCCCATCATTCCAATACCAACTATCAGTGCAGTCATCATTATGAAAAACGTGTTTGGAGATGTCAAAAACTTTGTGTTGAAGACGGGATCTTCATTTTTACTTTCATACACTAACATCAACGAGAAAAGGATTCCGAAAATTATGAGAAAAGGATAAACATTCAAATCGCGAATAGAATTTGAAATGTTGAAAAAATCTATGTTCGTTAGTGCGTACATAAGGCTGCCAACAGAAGAGGCTAAGAGTATTGATCCAAATATATCCAACTTTTTTGATGCTTTCTCTATTTCTATCTCTTTGACTTTCAAAGAAAGTAGGATGACAAAAATACTTATCGGTACATTTATGAAAAATAACCATCCCCATTTATCCGTTCCAGAAATTGAAAGTATAAAACTTCCAAGCGTCGGTCCAACAATCGTCGCTATTCCATAAACTCCGCCGACTATTCCAAGAGCAGTGCCTTTCTTTTCTTCTGGGAAGATCTTGCTTACGGCAGTTGTGGCTATTGGCACCATTCCACCGGCTCCTAAAGCCTGAATAGATCTTGAGACAAGAAACAACCAAAAATTCCCAAAAAAATTGTTCATCCCTGAAAGGAAAGATCCTACTCCGAATATCGCTATGCCTATTATGAATATGCGTTTGTACCCCCTTCTATCTCCCAATTTCCCCATTATGGGCATTGACGCAGCATATATGAGCGTATAAAGTGTTATCATCCATATTCCAAGGCTTTGATCTATTCCAAAACTATTTCCTATTATCACCCTTGCGGGAGAAACGATTCCAGAATCAATTGCTCCCATGAATATACCAAAGACAAAAAGCATCAAAAGAATAGTATTTTCTCTTTTCATATTCTCACGTCCTTTGATTAAAATACTGACTACATGGTATTATAGATCAAATTTTAATTTTTTGCAAATGGTTTTTATTTTTGTAAGTATTCATTCTAAGAGGATCGGTGAGAGATAAGATATCATCTTAAATTCGAATATTTAAAGGTTATCGTTGTACCGTCTGAAGGGGAAGAGGTAATGCTTATCTTCAGCGAATGAAGATCTGCTATCCGCTTTACAACGCTTAATCCAAGCCCAAAACCAGGTACGTCCGTTCTTTTTCTGAAAAATTCCTCAAAAAGATGAGATTTAGTTTCTTCGTCCATTCCAGGACCATCATCCGAAACCTTTATGTAATCCTTACTCACTTCGATTCTTACCTTGCCGCTTGTGTATTTGCATGAATTTTCAACGACGTTAAATATCATTTCCTTTAGGAGATTTTCATCACCATTTAAGTATGACTCTCCTGTGATATGAAATTCTATTCTATTTGGATATTTTCTTATCAAATCCTGAACAGATTCAAATGCTACCTCACCCATGTTTAAATTTTCAAAGTTTGATGGCACATTTTTAATCTTTGTGATCATCAAAAGTGTGTCTATTAACCTTGACATGTCGTTGGATTTTTCAACTATCTTTTCAAGAGATGCCCTTACATCTTCAATTGAATCTTTGGCCATGGCGATTTGGGCATCACTTTTAATCACAGACAAAGGAGTCCTTAATTCGTGAGCGGCAATAGAGGAGAATCTTTCAATGGCTTTCACGCCCTCTTCGATCCTTTCAAGCGTAGAATTTATTGATTTTTCAAGGATCTCTATTTCTTCTCCCGATATTTTGACATTTATTCTTTGGGATAGATTATCTGCCTTTATCTTTCCAACTTGAAAAGCCATATCTTCTATTGGTTTGAAAGCCTTGTTGATTATCAAAAAGCCTCCTGACATTATGATCAAGAAAGCCAATGCAAGGCCTATCAAGAGCCAGTATGATGTTGCAAAGTTCGTTGCTTTGAATTCTTCCATTTGTCTTGAGGCGACAAGGTAATATTTTTCTCCATTTTTTTGGAAAGGTAAGACTAAAATCCTTTGAGGACTTGATTGTTGAATATTTTCTCCCTGCCTACTCGAACTTTCGAATGTAAAGAGCCCTTGACCTGTAAGAAGATACTTTTTGAAAGCATTTTTTATGGAATTAAAGTCATTTTCCTGATCAGAGGCAAAAAAGAAGATAAGATTATCCTTAGAATCAAAAATGTAATACGATATGTCGGAAATTCCAACGTTATTTATGAAGTTTTGAGTTGAAGTTGAAATATCAGGAAGAGTTTTGAAATAATTAACCACACGATTCGCGCTTAAAGTCAGGTAATCATCGAAAGTTTTGTAAGAACTGTTAATTTGAAAATTGTATATGAAAAATCCAATGGATAAAAACGCGATGGAGATGGTGGCAAAAAACCAAATTATGACTTTAAATCTTATACTCTTCATGTTCATCCTCTTATCCTGTAACCAATTCCCCTGATTGTCTCTATGAAATCATGTATGCCATGCTTTTTAAGTTTTTCTCTTATGTAGTTGATGTAAACATCCACAACGTTGCTGTACATTTCGAAGCCAGTTTCCCAAACATGCTCGATTATCTCTTCCCTTTCGACGATCTTACCTTGATTTATGGCAAGATAGAGCAAAATATCGTATTCTTTTTTACTAAATCTTACCTCTTTGTTGTCCACATAAACCGTTTTCTCAATCGTATCGATCTTCACATTTTTTATTTCAATCAAATTGCTTTTTGACCATGCATTTCTTCTTATCAAAGTTCTCGATCTTGCAAGCAATTCTCCCATATCAAAAGGTTTTGCAAGGTAATCGTCAGCCCCCATGTCAAGGCCTTTTATTTTGTCCGAAACCGCATCTTTGGCCGTAAGCATGAGAATTGGAACCCTTAACTTTGCCCGTCTTGCATGAAGACACACATCCCAGCCACTCATTTTGGGAAGCATTATGTCAAGAATTACGAGATCATATTCTGATGAGAAAAGTAAATCAATCGCCTTTTCTCCATCAAGTGCTGTATCGACGATAAAACCATTTTTAGAAAAAATTTCTTCCAAATTTTTACACAGTTCAACGTTATCTTCAACTATCAGAACTTTCATATCTTAATTTTACCATCGAAATAAAAATTCTAATTTGTTTTTAATTTTCATGGGATATATTCTGAACGAAATCAGCCAAAGGAGGCGAAAAAAATGAGAAAGTGGATAATACTGATGACGATAGCGGCAGTGTTGAGTTTGGGAGTTTTCACTTTTGCAAATGGTACCTCGGCGAGTGCTTCAAGCACTTCAAATCAGACAAGCATATCCCAAATGCAAACGAACCTTTCAACTTCTTCAAACGAGTCGAGTGAATCTATTTCGGAAACTGCAGAGTCGGTAGAAAGCCAAACGGAGAGTTTAAGCGATTCGGCAACTGACACGGATAATATCCAGTCTCAAGTTGAGCAAACTGGCGATTTTCAAGGTAACTATTGATCAAGATCTGAACAAAAGTACATGCCAAAGAGGCATGTACTTTTCTTTTGATCCGTATTGTATACTGATTCA
>JAVRKN010000128.1:0-4414 GCA_031962405.1 Athalassotoga sp.
ATGAGTCTGAGTATCGTCTGACCGACGGTGGTCTTTCCACATCCAGATTCTCCAACTAATCCAAGCGTTTCACCTTTTCTTATGTAAAAAGACACATCGTCAACGGCCTTCACCCATCCGACCGTTGTTCTGAAAACGCCAGCCTTTATGGGAAAGTACTTCTTCACGTTTTTCACTTCAAGCAGGATATCTCCCTTTTTTGCTGGGCTTCGAGTTTCATTTTGCGTTTTAACTTCTGCCAACGCCAACACCGTCCTCTTTTTTCAGTAAATCTCTTATCTCTTTGTATCTCCAGCATCTTGAAAGATGTCCTGGTTCAACCTCAAAAAGTGGTGGCATTTCCATGCATTTGTCTATGGCATAAGGACATCTGTTGTTGAATCTGCATCCCTTTGGCATGTGGAAAAGATCAGGTACGTTTCCTTCTATCGATATCAACCTTTCAACCTCTACGTCAGGTCTTGGTATTGCCCTCATCAGCCCTATTGTGTAAGGATGAGAGGGATTTTTAAAGACTGTTACCACATCGCCATATTCAACGACTTGTCCTGCGTACATAACTGCTACCCTTTGCGCTATCTCAGCCACAACTCCCAAATCGTGAGTTATCATTATCAAAGATGAATTGTACTCTTTCAAAAGGTTTCTCATCAAATCCAATACTTGTGCCTGTATCGTCACGTCCAATGCCGTTGTTGGCTCGTCTGCTATCAACAAACTTGGATTGCAAGAGAGGGCCATCGCTATCATTACCCTTTGCCTGAGACCTCCGCTTAACTCATGAGGATAGTTGTATATCCTTTTTTCAGGCATTGGAATGCCAACCTTTCTGAACATCTCAACCGCGTAATTGTACGCCTCTTTCTTGCTCATTCCAAGGTGCAACTCTACCATTTCAGCCACCTGCTCGCCCGCCGTGTAGACAGGATTAAGGGCAGTCATTGGCTCTTGGAAGATCATCGCTATCTCCTTGCCTCTAACGTGTCTCATTTCACTTTCTGGAAGTTTGACGATATCCTTCCCTTTGAAGATGATCTCTCCCTTGGTTATCTCTCCAGTTTGTTTTGGCAACAACCTCATTATCGAAAGAGAGGTGACGCTTTTTCCACACCCAGATTCTCCCACTATTCCAAGAGTTTCTCCATCATACACTTCAAAACTGACACCGCTCACAGCCTCAACCGTTCCATCTTCCGTGTGAAAGACGGTATGGAGATCTTTAACTTGCAATAGAACTTTTGCCATTCAGATCACATCCTATATTAACATTCTCGGATCGAGAATGTCTCTTAAAGTATCACCGAGTAAGTTCCAGCCAAGCGCGTAAAGTACAATTGTCAATGAAGGGAAAAATATCGTGTACCAATACTGGAATGGATTCCCTCCCGATGGCGTTACTATCCAGTTTCTTGCAAATGAGGCGAGTTGTCCCCAATCAGCATATCCAACTGGTGCTCCAAGGCCAAGAAAAGAAAGGGCGGCAGCCGTAAGAGGAATCGTTGCCATATCCATTGATGCTTGAATTATAACAGGGTATATCGAATTCGGCAACAAATGTCTTGTTATTATGCGTGTTCCAGACGTTCCAAGTGCAACGGCAGCCATGACATATTGATTTTCTTTAGCCTCTAAAATACTTCCTCTTATGAGCCTCGCGTATGTCATCCAATAAAATATCACGAGCGCCCACATGACATTTGTTATTCCTGGACCTATAACCGTTATGACGACTATAACTCCAACAAAGAACGGAAATGCAAGAAAGATATCGGTAATTCTCATTAAAAGTTCATCAACCCATCCACCGAAGTAAGCGGCCAACGTTCCTATTAAGATGCCTATTATAAGCGCCAATCCTATTACAACGACGCCAACCGTTAAAGCCGTTCTTGTCCCCCACACAACTCCATAATAGATATCGTATTGACCCTGCGTTGTTCCGAAGATATGTGCAGGCGATGGTGGTTGAGGTATCGCAGAAAGTCCACTTTGAGGCATCATGTAAGGATTCCAAGGATATGCAGGGGGAGCAAAGAGCGGAGCAAATATCGCTAACACCAAGAAAAAGAGCACTAACACGATTCCCGCTATTGATACGGGATTTCTGAACATTTTTTTAATGACTTTTACAAAGCCTTCCATTCAAATCACCCCAACCTTACTCTTGGATCTATGAGAGCGTAAGAAACGTCTACGGCTAAGTTCCCAACAACGGTTATCAAACCAAATAAAAGTGAAAGACCAAGCACAGTTGCATAATCAAGTTGTTCTGAAGCCTGTGCGATGGCACTTCCAATTCCAGGGTAGTTGAAGATCGTCTCAGTTATGACGACTCCTCCCAATATGCCTATGAACATCAGACCAGCGACCGTTGTTGCTGGAATCAAGGCGTTTCGTCTTGCATGCTTTGTGACGACCACATGTTCGCTTAACCCTTTTGCCCGGGCAGTTCTGACGTAATCTTGTCCAAGGGCTTCAAGCATAGAAGATCGAGTTATCCTCAAAAGTGCAGCCCACGAAAGGAATGAAAGCGTCAAAACGGGATCAACAAGATGCTTTAGTGCGTCTAAAAACATCCAAAATCTTCCATTCAAAAGGGCGTCTATCGTTACGAGTCCGGTGTAGTGATGAAAGGCTGGAGAGTTGTATATCATTTCAAAACCAAGTCCCAGTCTTCCAGGTGGTAGCCATCCAAGTACGCCGTAAAATATAAAAAGTAAAAGTAATCCAAGCACGAAAGCAGGCACAGAATACCCAATTAGGGCAACAACCCTTAAAACCTGATCGATAAAACCATTGTGGTGCACCGCAGCAACGACTCCCAACCAAATTCCGATGAATATGATGGGAATTATCGAATAAAGTGCCAGTTCAAGCGTTGCTGGAAATCTTGTCTCTATAACCTGTGCAACTGTCTCATTCATCGTTTGAGACCATCCTAAATTTCCATGGATTATCTGATCAAGGTAATTAACGTATTTGACGTAAAATGGTTTATCCAATCCATATTGTTTTATAAGATTTTGAGCCGCACCTGGCTGCTGAAGTTGACGCGGATTGCTTACGTAAGTGCTCAAAAGCGCGTAAGGTGAAAGTGCAGACATGAAAATAAAGATCAAAAGCGTTAAGCCCAATAGCGTCACCGGTAATAAAAGTAACCTTCTTATTATAAAACTTAACAATCACAACACCGCCCTTTTTAGAATTGTTTTATTGATTATAATCTTTTAATCTATATGATTTCAAGTTAAAATTCTATCACATAAAGGATAAATTTGTGCATCTTCCTCGAATAACTAAAAGTGGGGACCTCATAAGGGTCCCCTATCTTATCTTTATTCTGTGAATTTAATTCTCATTTGGACAAACTGTAAAAGTCTATGCCAGGTCTCATGGCGTTGTAATACCAACCCTTAACCCACGATCTCTGAACGTGATAAGCCTCGGGTTGATCTGTCCAGATGTAGAGTGCGTTTTCGTAAGAAAGCATTGAAAGTTTCTGGGCTATCGCGGCACGCTGGGCAGGAACAACGTTGGTTATCAGATCGTTAACAAGTGGATCGAGGTTTTTCTGAGCAAAGTCTATGAAATTCTGTCCCAATGCTGCACCATAAGCACCCGTTGAGGCAAAGTAAGCATCTGCAAAGTCGTAAGGATCAGGATAATCCGCAAGCCATCCCATCATGTACATCGGCAATTTTTCGGCCAAATAATCGTTGAGGAAGTTAGACCAAAGTTCGCCAACAACGTTTATCTGGAACTTGGGGTTGATCTGTCTTGCATAATTGCTAAGGGCTTGAAGGGCAATTTGGCGCGTGGTATTTCCTGTGTTGTAGACAGCCGTGAATTTAAAGCCCTTTTGCCAAAGTTCACCGTTGTAAGCCTTTTTGAAGTATTCCGTTGCCTTGGCAAGATCTTGTTGGTACATAGGAATGTTAGGATCGTAGCCGAGCAAACCTTCAATTATACAGCTGTTCGGCTGTATAGCCATCCCATTCCATGCTTGCTGTATGTACTGTTTGTATGGGAAGAGATATTCGAAAGCCTTCCTCACGTCCAAATTGGAGAAGAAATCGGGTGGAATTCCATTCCCATCTAATTTACCAGAACCGATGTAGGAATTTCCTTGAGATGCTATATTCCATGTGAAGTAAATGTTATCAATTTCGAGCGTTGGAAGGCCCGTTGTAACGCTGATATTTGGATTGTTTTGAACTTCAGACAAATTCTCAATAGGAACGTATATAACATCTGCTTGACCAGAGAGTAGATCAAGTAACCTTGTCGTGAATTCGTTAACGTATTTTATCACAGCGTATTTGACAGGTGCGGGTTTTCCCCAATAATTATCGAATCTAACGAAGGCCATTTCTCTGCCTGGAATCCAGTATTGCAATTGATAAGGTCCAGTTCC
>JAVRKN010000129.1:0-4407 GCA_031962405.1 Athalassotoga sp.
TAAAGTAAGTTAATTAATGGAGGTGACCATGTTGAAAGTTCCTCTTTTTGATTTAACAAGGCAGTACAAAGAGATGAGGACAGAAATGCTGAAAAAAATAGATGAAACGATATCAAACGGTGTTGTCATTTTAGGACAAAATGTGGAAGAAATAGAAGAAAAAATAGCAAATTATGTCGGAACTAATTACGCTGTGGCCGTTGGAAATGGCAGCGATGCTTTACTTTTAGCCTTACAATCAATGGGAATAGAAAAGGGAGATCGCGTTCTTACGACACCTTACACCTTTTTTGCGACT
Organism: Athalassotoga sp.; assembly: GCA_031962405.1. Lineage (GTDB taxonomy): Bacteria > Thermotogota > Thermotogae > Mesoaciditogales > Mesoaciditogaceae > Athalassotoga. The sequence continues at coordinate 299 of JAVRKN010000129.1, forward strand.
GCAAGTGCCATAACAAGACTTGGTGCAATTCCGATTTTTGTCGATGTTGAGGAGGATTTCAACATAAACGTCGATCTCGTCAAAAGGCAAATAGAATCAAACAAGATAAAGGCTGTTATACCGGTCCATCTTTTTGGAAAGAGCGTCAACATGGATTACCTCAAATCAGTGTGTGATAAGCACGGAGTTAAGATACTTGAAGATGCTGCCCAATCGATAGGATCAGAAGCTTTTGTTGGTGGTAAAAAGTTAAAAACAGGTTCTATAGGAGATGCAGGCATTCTTTCTTTTTTCCCAACTAAAAATCTTGGTGCTTATGGAGATGCAGGGATGGTGCTTACCAATTCCGAGGAGATCGCAAACAGAGTTAGGTCTTTGAGAGTTCATGGTGCTCGTCAAAAATACGTTCATGAAGAGATCGGATACAATTCTCGCATGGACGAGATTCAGGCTGCCATTTTAAACGTCAAATTTTCTCACCTTGATGAATGGATAACTTCAAGGATCAAAGTTGCAAAAAGATATTCAACCCTTCTTGGCAATTTGGTGGAATGCCCAGAGGTACCTGAGGATAGAACTCACGTTTTTCATCAATATGTTATCAAAACTAAAGAACGCGATGAATTGAGGGAATATCTCACAAATGAAGGCGTTGGTACGGCCATATACTATCCCATTCCTTTGCATCTGCAAAAATGTTTTTCATTTCTCGGATACAAAAGAGGAGATTTCCCAGTTGCCGAAAGGCTTTCTCAAGAATCTCTTGCCCTTCCAATTTTTCCAGAGATTAAACCTGAAGAACAAGAATATGTTGCAAATAAAATAGAATCTTACATGGAGGTAAGATCATGACTTTATTCGAAAAGATAACTTCAAGAAAAGCCACCGTTGGAGTGATGGGGCTTGGATACGTTGGATTGCCTCTGGCCGTCGAAAAGGCTAAGGCTGGTTTTAACGTCGTTGGTTTTGACATTCAAAAAAGCAAAGTTGATATGGTCAATGCAGGTCACAATTACATAGGAGATATCGTGGACTCAGATCTTGAAAAACTTGTTAAGGAGAAAAAATTAAGGGCAACGGTTGATTTTGATGAGATAAAAAATTGTGATGTTGTCACCATTTGTGTGCCTACTCCACTTGACAAGTTCAAACAACCGGACCTTACATACATAATTGACAGCACAAAAGAAATAAAGCCGCGTCTTCATAAGGGAATGCTCATTACACTTGAATCTACAACCTACCCCGGCACAACAAATGAGGTTGTGCTTCCAATACTTGAAGAAACTGGCCTAAAAGTCGGAAAGGATTTCTTTCTTGCCTTTAGCCCAGAAAGGGTGGACCCGGGAAATCTTATCTATAAAACGAAAAATACGCCCAAAATAGTCGGAGGAGTAACTCCCGAATGTACAAGACATGCAAAGGCGATGTATGAGGCCATATTGGAAGCACCTGTTAAAGTCGTGTCTTCACCAAGAGAAGCCGAAATGGCAAAAATCCTTGAGAACACTTTTAGAATAGTGAATATAGCCCTCGCAAATGAAATGGCGCTTGTATCGAATAGAATGGGAATAAATTACTGGGAAGTTATAGATGCAGCAGCAACAAAACCTTTTGGGTTTATGCCATTTTATCCAGGCCCGGGAGTTGGAGGCCATTGCATACCTATAGATCCATTTTATCTTACCTACAAAGCGAGAGAATACGATTATCACACGAGGCTCATAGAATTGGCCGGAGAGATAAACGATTCCATGTCCGAGTATGTCGTAGAAAGGCTTTCTGATCTCCTAAATGAAAGGAGAAAATGCTTAAACGGTTCAAAAATTCTCGTCATGGGCGTCGCTTACAAGGGAGACATCGATGATATAAGAGAATCGCCAGCACTTAAAGTCATCGAACATCTTGAGAAAAAGGGTTCTGTCGTGATTTACCATGATCCATACATACCCCAATTTAATCATAACGAAAAGATCTACAAAAGCGTTCCACTTACCCAAGAACTTTTAAAGTCGGTGGAAGGCGTGATCATAACAACTGCACACAAAAAACGCGTTGATTACAAATTTTTACTTGATAACGCTCCACTTGTTTTTGATACCAAGAATGTTACAAAGGAATTGTCTGCAGAACACGCTTACAAAAATCTTCACGTGATATGAAGGTGATTTGATGAAATTAAAGGCTGGTCTTATTGGCTGTGGAAGAATAGGAACACAAAAACATCTTGAGGCTGCGATAAAGAATTCGGATGTCTTTGAATTTGAAGGTCTTTGCGATCCGATAAGAGAAAGGGCGGAGAATGCAGCCTCGATACTTGAAAAGGCTGGATTGAAAAGGCCTAAAATTTACACGGATCACAAAAAGATGCTTGAAGAACGATTAGACTTTGTTTCGATCGCAACGGAATCCGGAAAGCATAAAGACTTGACGATCGATGCCTTAGAGGCGGGAAAGCATGTCTTAGTTGAAAAGCCGATGGCCTTGTCTACTAAAGACGCTCGTGAGATGTGCGATGTTGCCAGAAGAGAACATCTGAATTTTGGAGTTTGCTTTCAGAATAGATTCAATCCTGCCATTCAAGAATTAAGAAAAAAAATAGAATCTGGGGCTTTTGGAAAGATCTTTCATGCTCATATTGCCGTAAGATGGAACAGGAATAAAGCCTATTACGATCAAGCACCTTGGCGTGGTACATGGTCAATGGATGGCGGTGTGCTTTCAAATCAATCAACTCACGGTATTGATCTTCTCCAATGGATGCTTGGCGGAGAAATGACCGAAGTTTACGGTTACATAACCAATCTCAATCATCCTTACATAGAGGCGGAAGATCTGGGTGTTGGCGTTGTTAAATTTTCAAATGGTGCTGTGGGAATAGTCGAAGGTACGTCAAACGTGTATCCAAAAAATCTTGAAGAAGTTTTTTCAATCTTTGGTGAGCATGGCACTGCCGTGATAGGCGGCCTTGCAACAAACAGAATTTTAACATGGAGATTCGAAAACGAAGATAAACATCCTTTCATGGATCTTCCAGACCCTGAAACAGTTTATGGTTCAGGACATGTGCCACTCTACAGAGATTTTGTTGATTCCATAAAAAACGGACATCCTCCTTACATTACCGGTGAAGAGGGAATGAAGGCGCTTGAGATAATATTGGGCATCTATCAATCCTCTCTTTATGGGCGACCGGTACAATTTCCAATAGATTTTTCAACATCTTCCATGTCCCCCCTTCGAAAGTGAGAAGCACGGAGTTCCGTGCTTCTTTTTTTATAAGAAAAAAGTGTGATAAGAATGATGGACAAGATAATCGAATTTGCAAGAGAAAAAATGGATTCGAATCTCTCTCATGGTTTTGATCATGTACTTAGAGTCGTTAAATTTTGCCAAATTATAGGGAAATCTGAAAATTCTAAAATGGAGATTTTGATCCCTGCGGCGTATCTTCACGATGTGGCAAGATCTCTTGAAGATGATGATAGTTCCATAGATCATGCGAAAATAGGCGCACAGATGGCATTTGAATTTTTAAACGGCATTGGTTATCCTTATTCTCGCGAAGTAGCGTATGCCATAGAAACTCATAGATTTTCAAAGGGATCTATTCCCGAAACACTCGAAGCAAAGATTTTGCAAGATGCAGATAGACTTGATGCTATGGGTGCGATTGGAATATACAGGACAATAGCGTATTCGGTTTCAAACAACAGAAGTTTTGATGAGACGATAGCACATTTTGAAGACAAGATATTGAAACTCAAAGACTTAATGCACACGAAAACGGCCAAGAAAATGGCTGAAGAGCGTTATAAAATTGTGTTTGAATTTGTTCAATCTCTTAAAGCAGATCTTGATTTTTGAATATCTACGTTTGGCATAACTTTCAAGGTTAATTCGATGTCTTTTTGCTGATCACTCGTCATGCGTTACGTGTCACTGTATTTGCTATTCGCCATACGCCATAAGCTGTTTTGAACGGCTCCAGCATATGCCCCGTCGAAATCTGGTCCTCACTTCGTTGCGGAGGATTTCTCTGGGGCATTATGCTCTCCGCCAAGTTACCGCTCACTAATCCCTAATCTCTAATGTCTAATCCCTGTATT
>JAVRKN010000130.1:0-2083 GCA_031962405.1 Athalassotoga sp.
AGCCTCCGCAACGAAGTGAGGACCAGCTTCCGAAGGGGCACATGTCGGAGCCGTTCAAAATATCGCGTGGCGGAGAGCATAATGCCCCAGAGAAATCCTCCGCAGCGCAGCGAGGACCAGATTTCGACGGGGCATATGCTGGAGCCGTTCAAAAAACGGCAAATGGCATATAGCGTATAGCATATGGCGAATAGCAAATACAGTAACGCGTAACGAGTGATCAGTAAAGGCAAAGACAGGGATTAGACATTAGAGATTAGACATTAGAGATTAGGGATTAGGAATTAGTGGGCGGTTTGGCGAAGTGCAAGATATGAATGAACATTCGACTTTTGAAGTTGAATCGGTATATAATTTTTAAACAAGGAAGTGTAACCATGGATTCCACTGAAAAATTGGAAAATCTTAAATCGATCATTCGAAAGATGGGAAAGGTGGCAGTTGCGTTTTCTGGAGGAACTGACAGTACTTTTCTTTTAAAGGTTGCAGCAGAGACATTGGGAAAAGACAAAGTTTTGGCCGTAACGGCTATTTCTCCGATAAGATTTGAAAACGAAATAAAGATGGCCATTCAGATCACCAGAGATTTAGGTGTGAAACATATCATCGTTGAGTTGAATGAACTTGAAGATGAAAATTTCGTCAAAAACGATGCTTTACGCTGTTATTATTGCAAGCATTCCATATTCAAAAGCCTTATCGAAATTGCAAAAGAAAATGGGATAGATTTTGTGGCAGACGGAACGAATTACGATGATCTCCTGCACGATTACAGGCCAGGTTTGAGGGCGCTTGAAGAACTTAAAATATCAAGTCCTTTGAAGGAGGCACGCTTGACGAAGTCAGAGATAAGAAATTTTTCAAAAGAAATGGGACTTCCTACTTGGAACAAAGAGCCTGAAACATGTCTTGCAACTCGCTTTCCTTACGGAACGAACATAACAAACGATAAACTTGAAAAGGTAAGAAAGATCGAACTTTACTTGAATTCACTTGGGCTAAGAGTCCACAGGGCAAGGTATCACGACGATAAAACTTTGAGAATAGAGATAATGCCAGATGAATTTAATTTAATCATGGGAAAAAGATTTGAAATTGTGAAACTTGCGAAGTCTCTTGGTTTTAATTACGTTACCCTTGATCTTGAAGGTTACAGAAGTGGGAGTCTTAACGAGGTGCTTGAAAATGGTAGGTAAAAATCTAAAATCAATTCTTGAATCGGTGAAGTCAGGAAAGATCGAAATTGACGAGGCCATAAAGATGATAATCGATCCAGGCTATGAGGATCTCGACTTTGCGATGGTAGATATCGATAGATCCAAAAGGCGCGGCTTTCCAGAGGTGATCTTTTGCGAGGGAAAAACTGAGGATCAGGTCTTAGAAATCTTCAAAAGACTCTCTGACAAAAATTCAAATGTACTTGGTACGAGGGCAAATCAAGCGATTTTTGAAAAGGTCAAAAATTTTTTCCCACATGCTCTGTACAATCCATTGGGCAGGACCATCACCTTAGAAAGAAAAGCCCCGCAAAGCGTTGGAAATATACTCATCGTCAGTGCTGGCACTTCTGATTTGCCAGTCGTAGAAGAAGCATACGAAAGTGCACGAATAATGGGGAATAAAGTATCAAAGCTTCTTGATGTCGGTGTGGCAGGCCTTCACAGGATCCTTTACAACGTTGATCTACTCGATGATGCCAAAGTGATCGTGGTCGTTGCCGGCATGGATGGTGCACTTCCGAGCGTAATCGCAGGGCTTGTCAAAAAACCCGTTATAGCGGTCCCAACAAGTGTAGGATATGGAGCGAATTTTGAAGGACTTGCTCCACTTTTGACCATGCTAAACAATTGTTCTGGTGGAGTTGGAGTCGTCAACATAGATAATGGCTTCGGAGCCGCTTATCTTGCGAATATGATAAACAAAATTGGAGAGGAGTGATCGAAATGGATGCTTACTTTGAGATGTTTTCGGGCATAAGTGGAAATATGGTGTTAGGTGCTTTGATAGACCTCGGCCTTGATCCAAAAACACTTATGGACGAACTAAAGAAGTTAGGGCTCGATGATGAATATGAGATGAAGGT
>JAVRKN010000130.1:2183-4381 GCA_031962405.1 Athalassotoga sp.
CACGATCATGAACATGATCATGAAGATGGACATCATCACGAACACGATCACCACCATGAACATGAACACACTCATGAACATCACGGAAGAAATCTGGACGATATAAATGAGATAATAGAAAAAAGTGATCTTTCACAAACGATAAAGGAAAAAAGCAAGGCAATCTTTTTGAACCTTGCTAAGGCCGAAGCAAAGGTTCACAGAACTGAGATAAGCGAAATTCATTTTCACGAAGTTGGAGCCGTCGATGCCATAGTTGATATAGTTGGATCTGTTGCTGGACTCGAACTCTTGGGTATTGATAGGATATACGCCTCAGCCATCAACACGGGTCAGGGATACGTCATGGCAGCGCATGGAAAATTGCCAGTCCCAGCGCCCGCAACGGCAGAATTGCTTAAAAATGTACCCATATATTCAAGCGGCACGGAAAAAGAATTGACAACGCCAACTGGCGCTGCCATCATAACGACTTTATCATCTTACTTTGGGCCAAAGCCACTCATGCGCGTTCAAAAAATAGGTTACGGAGCCGGTACGTACGAAATAGAAATTCCAAACCTTTTGAGGATAGATGTTGGGGAAATAGAACAAAATTTGGGGAAGATAAAGGTTGTTGAGACAAACATAGACGATATGAACCCCCAATTTTACGAATACATCATGGAAAACCTCTTCGAAAACGGCGCTTTGGACGTTTATTTTACCCCGATTCAAATGAAGAAAAACCGACCAGCAACAAAGATAAGCGTTATAGTCTCTGAAGATCATCTTTTCAAAGTAAAAGAAATTCTTTTGAAGGAGACTACAACGCTTGGTATCAGGATCTTTGATACGCAAAGGGAGATCGTTGAACGTAAAATCGAGGAAATCGATACCCAATTCGGAAAGATCAAAGTTAAAATTGGGATTTTGGACGGGAAAGTCGTGAATGTTGCCCCAGAATACGAAGAATGCAAAAAAATCGCAAAAGAAAATGGGGTGCCCATAAAGAACATTTATCAAATGCTTTACGCCGAATTAGAAAGGAGAAGATGAGAAGATGTCTACCGTTTATTTCACCGATATGTCAACTACGCCTGGCATGAGTTTGCTTCAAAAATTGAAGATTCTCATCGATAGGGCTGGGATTTCTGAAGTTGTGAAGAAAGACGATCTTGTGGCTATAAAAATCCATTTCGGAGAATATGGAAATATGGCCTATATAAGGCCTAATTACGTGCGAGTCATAGCCGATAGGGTAAAAGAACTTGGAGGGAAACCTTTCTTAACTGACGCTAACACACTTTACAAGGGAAGCAGATCCAATGCCATCGATCACATCTGGACTGCCACGGTAAATGGCTTTGTGCCCGAGGTAACTGGAGCACCAGTTGTCATAGCCGATGGTCTTAGAGGCGGCGACGAGATAGAGGTACCCGTCAATGGAGAATACGTAAAAAATGCCAAAATAGGCTCGGCGATAGCTCTTGCAAATGTTGTCATAGCCGTAACGCATTTCAAGGGTCACGAACAAACTGGTTTTGGAGGCACTTTGAAAAATTTGGGAATGGGATCTGCCTCAAGGGCTGGGAAACTTGAACAGCATTCCACATCAAAACCAGTGGTTGTGGTAGAAAATTGTACGGCATGTGGGATGTGCGAGAGACATTGCCCTACGGGCGCCGTTAAAGTCGTAAAGGCAGAGAATGGGAAAAGATACGCTGTCATAGATTACGATGCGTGTATAGGGTGTGGAGAATGCGTTGCCATGTGCGACTACGGCGCCATGACGCCACAATGGAACGCTTCATCTGACCTTTTAAGCATGAAGATAGCCGAATATTCAAAAGCAGTTTTGAAAGATAAACGTGCTCTCTTTGTTTCCTTTATAACAAACATCTCTCCCGATTGTGATTGTTGGTCTATAAACAGGCCACCGGTAGCACCGGACATAGGAATAGCGGCGAGCACAGATCCTGTGGCACTTGATCAAGCATGCATCGATCTCGTCATAAAAGCAGTTGGAAAAGATCCTTTTCACGAAGTTCATCCAGAGGTTTCGTGGGAAACGCAACTTGAACACGGCGAAAAAATTGGGCTTGGAAGCAGGAAGTATGAACTTAAAAGGGTCGGGATAGCCCTGCGGTAATCAAAGAGCTTACTCATTTTAAGGATCGTAATCCTCTTGTACATCGGCTCCAGCATATGCCCCGTCG
>JAVRKN010000131.1:0-4370 GCA_031962405.1 Athalassotoga sp.
ACGTACCATTTGTTTTGAATTGTGAAAATATGTGATATAATCATTTTACCCGTCCTACAAGTGTAGGACCAAATTGTCCATGGGAGGTAAGTTTATGAGGATTTACGAAACGCTTTTCATCATCGATCCGACTCTTGAAGAAGAGGCGCGAAACAAACTCGTCGATCGGGTTAAAAATCAGATCGAAGAAAAGATGCAGGGCAAGATAAGACAGATAGAAAGATGGGGTGTAAGGCAATTGGCCTTCAGAGTTCAAAAGTTTAACGAAGGCGATTACACCGTGATTTTGTTTGATTCTGATCCATCCCAAATCAGATCTCTTGAAGAATTGTACAGGGTGGTACCAGAAATCTTCAGACACATTATTTTAAGAAGAGAAGATCTTGAAAAACATCCTGCCGCTCCAAAAGTGGAAAAGGCAGAGGTTGAGGTTGAAGAGGGTACGGCAACTGAGAAAGGCGAGAACATGGAATCAGATAACGTTGTCTCCTCAAAAGAGGCAGAGGAGTCGTGAATTACAACAAAGTCATACTCGTTGGAAGAATAACGCAAGATCCTCAGATGCGAACTGGAAACAGTGGCAATGAGGTTGTAACTTTCAACATAGCGGTAAATAGAAATTACTCAAAAGAGGATAAGCAAACTGATTTTTTCAGGGTTGTCTGTTTTGGTAAAAATGCCGAATTTGTCGTTTCTTACATAAAAAAAGGCAGACTTTTGCTTGTCGATGGAAGTTTAAGGAATAATTCGTGGACTGACAAAGAAGGAAAACAAAGAGTTACGACAGAAATTGTGGCAAGTAAAATTCAACCGCTCGATAAAAAGAACGGCGCAGAAGAAACACAAGACATTTCCTCAGAGGGACAATTGCCATCTCTTGATGAAGGAGATACAGATTCCTTTCAAGATGAGGATAACGATGTACCATTTTAAATTTTAAAAATATGGAGGTTGATTTCGATGAATTACGATAAAGATTCTAACAAGAAAGAAAAGGGAAGTTTTAGAAGAAAAACGAGAAAATGCTTTTTCTGCACAAATGAAATAAATTACGTTGATTATAAAGACACAAGAACTTTGAAAAAATTTGTAAGTGATAAGGGAAAGATTCTTCCACGAAGAATAACTGGGACATGTGCGAAACACCAAAGGATGGTCGCTGAGGCGATCAAGCGTTCAAGAGAAGCCGCACTGATAGCGTATACCAAAGATTAAGAGGCCAAGAGGCCTCTTTGCGTTGTACGAATGGTGGTGGTAGAATGAAGGTTTTGCTTTTGCAAGATGTTAAAGCCTTGGGGAAAATGGGCGAGATAGTAAATGTTTCTGATGGGTATGCGAGGAATTATCTTATACCCCAAAAACTTGCCATTGAAGCAGATCAAAAGGTCGTAAAAAAAGTTGAAAAAGAGAAAGTGCTTCAAGAATTAAAGAAGAAAAAAGAAATAGAAGAGGCAAACAGAAAGATTTCGGAACTCATGAAAACGGTTTTGGTAATTAAAGCAAATTCAGGAGAAGGAAACAAATTGTATGGGTCAGTAACATCTTCAGAAGTGGCCGAAAAGATTTCTGAGTACTTAGGCGAAAGTTTTGATAGGAAAAACATAGAAATGGAACCAATAAAAGAACTTGGTACTTACGAAGTGAAGGTAAAATTCGGAAATGGTTTATCCGGCAAGGTAAAAGTTAGGGTCGAAAAGAATTGAACATAATAATGTATTCAAAAGCACTTTATTCCTCGTGGATGTACTATTCTCCCGATAGAATGCTCATAGATTGTGGAGAAGGTGCAAGTACTTATCTTGGAAATAAGTCTTTTGCCGTTCAAAGAGTTTTTCTCACGCATGGTCATGCTGATCACATAGCCGGTTTATGGGGTTTGGTCAACACAAGGAATAATGCCATGGGAGATAAAGAAAAATCTCTTGAGATATATTATCCAAAAAACAACCGATCTGTCGAAGAATTTCTTGATTTTATATTGAAAGTTAACAACGATCTCAAATACATGCTTTCGATAAAGCCCATCGAAGTTGGAGAAGAAGTGGTACTTCATAGAACGGGTGGCGTAAAGAGAATCATAAGGCCTTTTAAAACACATCATACGATAAACGAAATAAGTTTTGGATACAACATTTACGAAAGACGCAAACATCTCAAAGATGAATACAGGAATCTTACTCAAGATGAAATTCTAGATATGATAAAGAAGTATGGAAGAGAAGAAATAACAGTCGATTATGAGCATAAAATACTCACGATAAGCGGGGATGCAACTCCAATTTCGGTTAAAGACGCTTACGAAACAGATCTTCTCGTTCATGAATCGACTTTTTTGGACGAAGCGGACAGGAAGGGGAATAACCATTCTTCTTTGAAAGAAGTACTTAAATTGGCAAAAGAGGCTAAAGTTAAATCCTTAATACTTTATCACATTTCAACAAGATACGAAAGAAATATAAAAAGATACATAAACAAGGCCGTTGATGAGATTGGGGTGGATTTCCCCGTGCTTTACGTTCATCCTTCGAAGATCTTCACCTTAAAATGAAAGGGTGAGAATATGGTTCTTATATTTTGGATATTTCTCGGTGCTTTGATGTGCGTAACAGAGATCTTCATGCCGACTTTTTTCCTCTTTTGGTTTGGACTTGGTGCCTTTGCTGCGGCCATAACGTCCCTTTTCGCGGATTTGATAATCCAAATTGTGGTTTTTATAGCAGTTTCTGCCGTACTTGTGATATTCACGCGCCCTTTGGCTGTAAAGGTGCTTCAGCGTAAAGATTCTCCAAGGAAGATAAGTATAGACGAAATTGTTGGTCAAAGAGCGCTTGTGATTGAAACGATAGATGTTGAAAAAAACAAAGGCAAAGTGAAGATAAACGGGGATGTGTGGAGGGCATTTACGGAAGATGGATCCACGGTGAATATCAACGATTACGTGGTAATTTTAAGGGTTGAAGGTACGAAGTTGATCGTTAGAAAGGAGGAAAAACGATGATACTCGGAATCATAATCGGCGTTATAATAGCCGCTTTTTTGATCATCGTTGCGATAACCGGTATAAAGATAGTAAGACCATTTCAAAGGGGTCTTGTCGAACGGCTCGGTAAATTTTCAAGAGAAGCACAAGCAGGCCTTCAATTCATAATACCTTTCTTTGAGAGAATGACAAAGGTTGATATGAGAGAACACTTCATAAATGTACCACCTCAAGAAGTTATAACCCGCGATAACGTTGTTGTTTCTGTCGACGCGATAATATATTATCAGGTCTCAGACGCCTTCAAAGTCACCTATAACGTAAAAGCCTTTGAACCAGCCGCTACGATGCTCGCACAGACAAATTTGAGAAATGTCATAGGCGAACTTGAACTCGATCAGACGCTTACATCGAGAGAGATGATCAACGCAAAACTCAGGGATACGCTTGACGATGCAACTGATAAATGGGGCGTGAGAGTCACAAGAGTTGAGATAAAGAAAATAGAACCTCCAAAGGATATAACAGAATCCATGAGTCAGCAAATGAAAGCAGAGAGAACCAAGAGAGCGGCCATACTTGAGGCTGAGGGAATAAAGCAGTCTCAAATTTTGCAGGCTGAAGGACAAAAACAATCTCAGATTTTAAAGGCAGAAGGAGATGCTGCGGCCATACAAAGGATAGCAGACGCACAAAAATATAAATTTCAGACTGAGGCGGAAGGGCAAGCGGCTGCCATAAAACTTGTCTTCGATTCAATTCATTCAGGTAATCCAACTCCCGATCTTATAACGATAAGATACCTTGAAGCCCTTCAGCAGGTGGCAAACGGACAGGCAACTAAAATCTTTCTTCCATTTGAAACTTCAGGCGTGCTTTCAAGTCTTGGAGCAATTGCGGAAATTTTCAACAAAACAAAGGAGGAACCTAAGAAAAGTTGAGCCTTTTCTCAACAATTTGGCTAAACATCGTTGAAGCAGCGCTCATAACCATAGCAGGTTTTGTGTTTGCTTTTTGGTACGTGAGAAGTCGCGTTGTGGAAAAAAAACAACTGGGGACAAGTTTCCTAAGGTATTTTCAGGGGCTTTTTCCGGTCGGTGTTATGTTTTTCGGAATATACGTAATTTTAACCTTTAACCATGCGATCGGATCTCTTATCATGGTACTTTCAACCTTTATCTACATAGTATCCAACATAACTTCCTATGTTGATAAATATGACAGTGTTCATAGGGCAACGATACTTTCGTTAGGATACACGCGTCAAGAATATGCGGTAAGATATCTTTTCAAAAACTCTTTAAATTCATGGATAATGGCATCTTTGAATTTCTTCGTTGCACAGTTCGTTACCTTAATATTCACTCAAAAAATCGCCACTCTCAAAATA
>JAVRKN010000132.1:0-4356 GCA_031962405.1 Athalassotoga sp.
TCAATGGGAATTCTTAAAAGACCATAAAAAACATATTCTAACCTGCCATCGATTATTTTCTCTCCAACCAAGTTCTCCACGATTCCATTTTTAAAGGTACCCACCAAACGTTCTTTACCTTTTATGACAAGTACGAGATCTTTAGAGGAACTCATTGGAGCAAAGATAATGTAATCTCCTTTAAAGATTCCAAATTCAGGAATATCAACAGACGATTCAACGGCTAAAAGTCTTTTCTCGTTGGAAGGAACTGGGATATGGGTTATTTCCGTGCTTTTAAAGATTTTACCACTTTTATCCATCTTTCCGATCAATTCAGCGAATGTTATGTCAAAAGGACTTTTTGTCGTGATCTTTATCCCACGCGATGCATGATCTCTTTTTATGTATCCTTTTTTCTCAATAGCCTCTATGTGCACAAGCGCCCCAGTTGGAGAGGAGAAACCGAAATGCTCAGATATCTCCCTTATCGTTGGGGGATATCCCATTTTATCATGAAAATCTCTTATGAATTCGTATATCTCCCTTTGGCGTTGTGTGAGTTCTTTTATTGTCATCACCTCTTAAAAGGTATGAACAAGAAAACCGCTCCTGAGTTTTGGTTCAAACCATGTTGACTTGGGGGGCATGATCATGTCTTTATCTGCCACATTCATAACACTTTCAACGTCTGTTGGGTGCATGTAAAAGGCAACTTTATATTCTTTGGAATCAACGGCTTTCTTTAGATCTGCAAAGCCATTAACTCCTCCTATAAACCCAAGTTTTGGATCTGTTCTTGGATCTTTTATACCAAGGATATTGTCCAAAATTCTCTCTTGAAGTATGGAGACATCAAGCGATCTTATCGGATCTGAATCATCGACGTCAACGGCCTTAAGTGTGTACCATTCACCTTCCATGTACATTCCAATGATGTGTTTTGAAAGTTTTGGGGGTATCTCATGTGTTTTTTTCACTTCAAAGCCTGCATCTTTTATCTTTTTTAAAAGTTCAGAGCCATTTCCATTGAGATCTTTGACAATTCTGTGGTATCCAAGTATCTGAAGTTCATCGTGCGGAAAGATCGTTGCCATGAAATAATTCCATTCTCCATCGCCACCGATCTGCTGTGCTACTCTGACAGAGGCGGATGCCCTGTGGTGGCCATCTGCTATGTAGAAAGAGTCAACTTCTTCAAATGATTGGGCTATATCTTCAATCATGGCGCTGTCTTCTATGCGATAGACATCATGAATCGTGTCGGGGTTCTTAGTTTTGAAGTTGTAAAGGTGATTTCCAAGATCAACCCTCATCAATTTTTTTATCTCTTTCATCGCCCTGTACATCAAAAAGACGTGTTCGGTGTGGGCATGCGTTGCTAAAATATGTTTCATTCTTTCCTCTTCTTTTTCTTTTCTCGTCAATTCATGTCTTTTTATATGCTGTGGATATGCGACCGTAGGCACGCATGCGATAAGGCCTGTTTGGGTATGGGATGACATCTTTTGTGAATAGATGTAAAAGGATGGCTTTTCATTTTTCACGAATAATTTTTCATCTATGAATCTGTTGAATTCTCTGGCCGCAACTTCATAAATGTCTTCGCCTTCTTTTGCTATGGCATCTGGCCTTATAACCCGCATGAAAGAGTTAGGATCTAACGAAAATCGCTTTGCCTCTTCCAAACTGACAACATCGTAAGGAGGACAATTCATTCTTTCAACTTCCGTACTTTTTGCTTCCAGCCCACCAAAAGGTTTTACCAACATGGGAATCTCTTCCTTTCTTTATCCCAATTTTTTCATGAGTTCGTCGACATATTTACTGAATTCAACCCTTAATTCTCCTTCACTCCTTGTCAAAAACAACTTTGAAATTCCATTACTTTCACCTATCTCTTCGATCAAGGGAATTCTCGCCGTTATATCAACGCCTGTCCTTTTGGCAAGATCGTCTGTACCATGGCCGAAGAGAAAATGTTTCTTTCCACAGTACTTGCAAACGTAATAAGACATGTTCTCCCAAATTCCCATTATTGGAACATTCATCTTTTTGAGAAAATTTATGACCTTCTCCACGTCGCCGAGTGCCACTTTTTGCGGAGTTGTGACGACCACGGCACCGTCTATTTTGTTGTTGTAAACGCTCAAAACTTCAAGCGGTTCATCTCCACTTCCTGGCGGGAAGTCCATTACCATGTAATCGAGTTCTCCCCATTCCGTATCTTTTATGAATTGATCTATCAATTTCGCCTTCAACGGCCCTCGCCATATAATGGCTTTGTCCTCCTCAACTCCGGATGCGATCGTCATGAATTTAAGGCCGCCTATTTCCATCGGAATGAAGTGTTCGCCGTCAGTCATGATTTGTGGCTCGACTCCAAGTATTATGTGATCTGTTGGACCGTGAATATCAACGTCTATAAGGCCAACTTTGTAACCGCTTAAGGCCATTTCTACGGCAATGTTAACCGCGATCGTTGATTTGCCAACACCGCCCTTTCCGCTCGTTACCATCAAGGTCTTCATGAAAATTCCTCCAATCTTTGAGGTGCTATTTTTGCAATGCCGTTCAAGGCTTCTATCTTTATTTCGAACGGTTCGGAAGTAGATTTAACGAATTCAATTAGTTCTTCTGCATCAATGTTACCAGAAGAAATAAGCGCCTTCAAAGCCTGAATTCTAACACTCATCGTGTGATCGAAAAGCCCGTTTCTTATTCTGTCATCTTTTATTTTCAGCCTTCCAAGCACTTTTAGCGCTCTTTCCATCATCTCTTCATCATCGTCTTCAAGTGACTCAAGCAGTACATTAACATTTGCCGTTGATGGATATTCTTCCACTAAAGGCACAACAGACAGCCTCAAGTTTCTATCTTTGCTTTCAAGAAAATTCTCTATTATGTCTGAGGCATGTTGGCTTTTTATACTTACAAGCACTCTCAGAGATGCCATTTTTAAAGATTTTGAAGGATAATTCACGTACTTAAGTGCCATCTCTTCAAGTCCATTGCGATCTTTGCATGCATTAGAAGCACTTTTGAGGGCTGCCTGCATTGTTTCGATGGGAAGGGAATCGTTAGAAATAATCCTTTCTAAATTACTCCAAACTTCTTCACAAGGGAATTTTCCCATGAGAGAAATTGCAACCGAATTCATCTTCGAATAAGTCGATTCGGCCATTTTTTTAAGAAGATCCAAAGAATTGTTGAAATGATTGACAAAAATTCTTAAAGCCGCCGTTCTAACTTCAAAAGGTAATTTCGTGTCCTCAACCATATCAGTGATAACCTTCTCATCTACTTGTTCCTTCAGATCCAACAAGACCTTTATGGCTTCAACTTTTACTTTCGGATCTTCATCTTCAAGAAAACTTTTAACTTTCTGGATATTTTCATCACATTGGATCTTTTCGAGTTGCTTTAAAGTTTGAATTTTTACGGCAGAAGATCGATCTTCTAAAAGCAAAGAAATCAATTTGCATCCATCTTCAGGTGACATGTACTGCGCAAGATTTCCGAGTGCTTTTCTCACACTCTCACTTTTCTTCAAAAGATGATTGATCTCTTTAAAAGAAACGGGATATTCAATGGCAGTTAGATACTTTATTGCAGATACGATGGCCGCATCTCCATTTGCAGAAAGCGCTTTTATGGCTTCCTGCACGTGCCATCTATCTTTAAGTCGCCTCAATTCATTTAAGGCGATGGCTACCGTTAAACTGTTAGAAGAACTCAAATCAGCCGATACAACTTTTATCTGTTCTTCGACCAATTTTTCTTTTACGTTTCTTAAAATCTTTTTGGCATCGTATCTCATCTTTTCTCCTCTATCATCTGCTGGGCAACGGGTTTTTGAAGGTAAAATGGTTTAACACTCACGTGATCGTAAATTCTCTCTGACCTTTCAAATGATTCTATGGTGCTTTGAAGAAGTGAATATCCTGAAATCAAAGGACCTTCGTTGATGTAAAAAGAAAATCCTTCTATTTTCTCTTCAGATACGATCTTACCTTTTAGTTGGTAAAGCGCTTCCGTGGGAATCAGATCAGATGACCATTTCTTTCCATTGAATTCTGAAACATACCACCAATTTTTTCTTGCCTTTCTGATCAGCGTAACAGGATCGTCTGATTTGAAACATTCAAAGTACTTTAACCCTATTATGGGAATCGAAAGGGAAAAAGATATCGCTTTTGCAACTGCAATCCCACTTCTTAATCCGGTAAAATTGCCTGGTCCTATCACACAACCAATCAAGTTTATCTCGGAAATCGATGTGCCACTTGATCTCATAAGATTGTCCAATTCCTTGACAAGCGTATCTGATTGCCTGGTTTTTGAAAGGGATTGAAGAAATACAATATCACCGTTCAA
>JAVRKN010000133.1:0-4182 GCA_031962405.1 Athalassotoga sp.
ATCGCCTCCAAAAATTTTACCCATAAACTTTGTAATCAATTCCTGCGATCTTGCAAAAATCCACCAACTCGCTTATCCAATCGCCGTAAACTCCGTGAGTATGGTTTGAATCATACGTTGAAAGGAATTCGCCGGCATCTACTTCGAGCCTTGCAAAGGCATGTGGCCACTCAATCTGTGTTGCCTTTGCTTTTTCTTCATTCTTTTTCTCTCCGAAGTCCAAAAATTCTGCCGGTAAAATAGCCATCCAGTATTTTCCATTCTTCCGAGTCAGCCTCGCAAGCGTTACATGGCCTGGTGCCGCTATGTGTCTTACCGAGGCTCCGCCAGCTGGAAAGTAAAATCCTTCCGGATAAAATTCCACTTTTTTGAGGTTTTCTTCTGGATTAAAAGATTTGGAGGCAAAATACGTCGCATGTTCGCCAGAATTGCAAAGATCGAAGAAGTTATCTTTTTCATCGTAATGGCGCACATCGGCAAATAAAACTGGCGTTTTTGCGAGCAATTTGAAAATCTGCATGGTAAGCGCCCCGTCCGAATCCGCTTCAGTTGCAAAGACAAATGGTTCATGCGGCCCTTCCCAATCGTAAGGGTCATTCATGAATGCTTCGGCGACGTCCATCGTTGCAAAATTGTCCGTCAACTCCGGTTGCGCTTTTATGCCTGCAAAGTCGAGTTCGTTGTCCTTAATTATCTTTTGGATGGCATGATAGCTTTTGATTTGCGTTTTCAGTTTTTCTGGCGTCAGTTGTTTTCCATCGTAATGTATCTTTTTCACATGAGACTCAAGCCACTTTAGGCCATCTTGAGCACGCGATTCAGGAACTTCAGAGGACAACCTTACGACATCGTATTGATCTATGTGCTCGATGTCTATGCCGAAGATAGAATTCCATAGATCGACATTTGGAACGGCCGTGTACATTCCCATCGGTCTTCCGCCTATGATGCCATACCTTTGCCCTTTTAGAGAGTTAAAAGCGTAAGATGCCCGGATGAAGGAAAGCGTCTCTTTTAAGACTTTTGGATCTTTAACATCACCCCACACCCTTTTGTGAACAACGCCTGTCTGATCCAAAGCCCCAGCCGCGGCAAGCATGCCGACCATCCCAGGATATTGCGGATTGACATTTCCAAAGAGCAAAAATGGTCCTGGCGCAAATTTTGAGGCTATCACAGAAAAATGCGGGAAAGCCCAAACGGCGTAGTTAAAAATCGTTAGATGAACGCCAGCGTCTTTCATTCTCAACCCTTCAGATTTGGCAATGGAAGGTTTTGAAACGATTTCTTTTGCTTCAACAACTTCAATTTCACCTGTTGATTTAAGCGCTTTAGAAAGTTCACTTTGGAATCTTTTGTTTATCTCAAGCA
Organism: Athalassotoga sp.; assembly: GCA_031962405.1. Lineage (GTDB taxonomy): Bacteria > Thermotogota > Thermotogae > Mesoaciditogales > Mesoaciditogaceae > Athalassotoga. The sequence goes on from JAVRKN010000133.1 coordinate 1,372, forward strand.
GATCTGCGTTAACCTTTGGCCTACCATCTGAAAATGTTATAATTCCAACTTTTATTTTCTCCATGATTTCCTCCAATTAGAGAATATTTGGAATACGTTTAACCAAATAATAACCTATATAAATATCTTTGTCAAAGGTGATTATTGGCATTTAAAGGTGATTAAAATCATATTCTGATGTTTAAGCATGATTAAATAAATTTTACGAAGAATATCTCATAATTATTTCTAAAATCTTTTATTATCTTTCGTAGCGATCTTCTGATCAGATAAAATTAAGATTTTTCCGTCATCAAATAATTTCGAAAGCGTGATTCTGACCTCTGGGGATGCAAGGCTGCCATCGTGAAAAAAGCATATGGAGATTGGATAAAGGATTGATACTTCTTTCGTCAAGGTTGATTCCGTACAAGGATGATTCCCAAGTATTTCGAGTATGAAAGATTCGATGTTTTTCATTCTCAAAGCCTCCATATCTTTATTGAGTATACTATATGATATCTACGTATCGTAGTATAACATAGTTAATCTATAAAAACAAGACATTTGACTTTGATCATCTATTTATTGTAGAATAGCATGAGGTGATAAGATGAACTCTGCCTTTTCTTCGCGACTCAAAGAATTGAGAAATAAAAGGGAAATGAGTCAAAAAGATCTCGGTGCCTTGATTGGTCTTAGCGATAAAACGATCTCTGCTTACGAAAGTGGAAGAAATGCTCCAGACTTTGAAGTGCTAAAAAAGATTGCGAAAATTTTCGGGGTTAGCGTTGATTATTTGCTCGGCGCTTCGATCGAAAGCGAAAGTACGGCAGCGGAATATTCGCTCGAAACAATTCCCATATTTGAAACTACATCTTTAGAAAATCCCGTTGATTATCTGAAATTGCCGACATGGGCTGGATGTAATTATGGTATAGTAGTATCAGATGACACTTCTGAGCCATCTCTTTCCAAAGGTGATATCGCCCTTGTCAGAAAAGGCCCTGCCGTGGAGGGTAATCTTGTGATCTGGTTGATCGAAGGAAAGCCTAAGATATTCCGACTTTATTTTCAAGACGATATGGTTATATTAAAACCCGATAATCCAAAATACAGACCCGTTATAATGAGTTCGATGGAGATCGCCAAATCCCTAATTGGAGTTGTCGTTGGAAGGTGGCAGAAGTTCAAATGATCTGAACTTTTGGGAGGAAAATCATGGAGGTTAATGGGATTGGTGTTTGGAGAGTTGATCTTGGCAAAAAGATATTTTGGTTAAGAAACTCCGTTCAAAATCCATCTGGTTATTTTGAAATATGGAATCCAATTTCTGAAAAGGATGAAAATTTTAAAGATAAAGAAGAAAGAAAGATAAACGGGAGCACAAAATGAGTGTCGAATTTAGAAAATTATCAGATGCACCTTTAGGTAAGGTCATAGAACTTGTAAATGAAGTGTTTTCAGATTACACGATACCTATAAAATGGGATATTTTTTCGTTCAAACTTGATATGAAAGAAAATTCCATCTCTCTTGATGATTCTTTCGCCATGTTTGTAGACGATCAGATGATTGGTTTTTCGATAAATGCGCTCAGACCACCGCGCGGTAGGATAGACGCTTTTGGAGTCAAGAAATGTTTCAGAGAAAAAGGTATTGGCGGCTCACTCTTGCTTTATTCACTCGATCAACTGAGATGGAAGGGTATAAAAGAGGTTTTCCTCGAGGTGGCCTACGGCGATCGAGCGGTGAAGTTTTACCAAAAATATGGATTTGTGATGAGAAGGAACCTCAAATCTTTCTACACCGATAAGATAATGAGTGCTCCGATATGTAAATTCGTTTCTGCCACAATTGATGAAATATACGAGGAAGCACTCCAAAACGAAAAGGAATGGCGGCATCCCAATTGGCAAAGGGAAGCCTTAACTTTGAAACTTTCAGGAGATAGGTACAATCATGATTTTGTTATAAAAGATGGTGAGAAGATAGGTTACGTTGTGTGGGGAGTAAATGAAAATGGAGCCTATATAGTGGACGCCGCTCCAAAAAAGAAGGAACTTTTTAACGACTTTTTCCAGGATCTTTTACCATCAATTCAAGAAGTAACAAAGGCATCAAATATCATTTTAATGAATGTTCCAGAGGACGATCCACTTTACGAGGCGGCCTGCGAATTTGAGATGAGACCTTTTATAACGCAATGGGAAATGTCAAGGATTTGATAGTACCAAATTTCAAAACGCCAGAAAATATGGAGGTCAAACATACCCACGCTTCGATCATGCTTGGAGTTTTATCCCACATGGACTCCAAAACCACAAGGGTTGTAGAGTTGGGAAGCGGAAATGGGGTTGTTCTGGTGCTGATTGCAAAATTAAATCCGTACCTTGAAAATTTAATTGGAATAGAGATAAACGAAAAGTATTGTGAAGTTGCAAGAGAAGTCGTGAAGTTAAACGATTTATCCGATAAGATAAAGATAATACAAGGAGACATTCATAAGGCGTCGGAGATGATTGGTTATGAATGGGCAGATTGTGTGGTATTCAATCCCCCTTTTCATAACGATGGCAAAATAAGCAATGATAATGAAAGATTCCTTGAAAGAAACGCGGATCTTTTTGATGAATTCGTCTCATCTGCAAGGGAGGTTTTAAAATACGGCCATAAATTTTTTGCCGTAACCTCTCCCAAAAATATGATAATTGACATGGAAATTCTCACGGCAAAACAGATGATCCCTAAATCGATAACGCCAATTTACGGGAAGTCTGGAGTTGATTCAAAATTGCTTTTTTTGGAAGGAAGAAAGGGAGGAAAAAAAGA
>JAVRKN010000134.1:0-4174 GCA_031962405.1 Athalassotoga sp.
AGTGCACTTTCACTACCACCTCCAATTTCTACCTGATTCTCGCCCGTCAGGAAGGAGTTATATCAAAATCAATAGTTTGGATACCAATAATTCCACACGAAATAAAGCAGCAATCCAAGCGTAGCCGCGCCAAGTGCCACTCCAGCAGCGCCTATCCATGTTGCCGTGTTGGCCTTGTCGTTAACCGTGTTGATTTCACTTTGAAGAGTTGCCTTGGTGTTGCTTATCTGATTCGTAAGTTCTGTTCGAGTGTTTGCAAGGTCATTTTTCAAGAAACTTATCTGATTGTCGAGATAATTTCTTGTCGTTTCAAGTTGCGTTGTGAGTACATTGATGTCATTTGCCTCTTTAGCACTTAAATTGTTCAGTGCCGTTGTCAACGATGCTATGGCAGTTGTGTTCTTTGTGACTTGCTGATTGACCAAATCGATCTTCTTGTAGAGGAACGTTGCATTATCGTTGATCATTTGAGTTAGCCTATTCGTCGTTGAAGCAACTTCGGTTTTGAAATCTGCCAGAGAAGTTTGCAATCCATTGACTTGCTGTGTCAAGCCGGCAATTTCTTTGTTCATATTCGCAATCATCTGATTGTTAACGTTAGCAAGAACCAACGCTTTTTCAGCCGTGGCTGATGCGGCCGCCGTCGCTTGCTTGAGCTGCTCAACAACTACTGTTAGAATGCCCACTTGATTTTCGAGAGTTACAACTATTGAATTCGTCGAAGTCAAGTTATCTTTAAGCGTATTGACCACAGTCTGAAGCGCCTGAAGATCGCTTGCTTTTGCTAAAGATGGATTTTGCTCGATGTAGTTGATGAGGTTATAGGCAACCTGAGCCAACGTGTACCTATCCACCGTTTGTGAACCTTGGAAAAGGCCGTTAATTCCCGTCATGATGTTGTCATTGGTTACAACGTTTACAGGCGTTGCGTAAACACTCGTAGCCGGTACATCTGTGAAAGTCGTTGCCGTAACCAATGAACCCATTAAAATGACAGCAACGGTAACTATACTTACGATCAGCGTTTTTCGCATTCTTGACCATCCTCCTTTGCTTTTTGAAACAACTTATATCTTAACTCTGAAACAACGCAAGATCTCACTTTACGTTGAAAAACGTAATTTTTAAAAATTATACCACTCGAACACAAAAAATTCAAGATCTCAAAATGATCCTGTACATTTTTCTTTTTCCAATCTTAAGAATGTCTCCATCTTTAAAATTCGTTATCATCATTACATCTTCAACGGTATCTTGATTTATTTTAACACCATTTTGAGTTATTAAACGTTTTGCTTCACTCGTTGAATCTACTGCCTTTATATCCTTCAAAAACTGCGTTAATTTGATGCCGTTAACCGCCATTATTTCAGGGATATCATCTGGTACTTCTTTTTTCGAAAATGTAGTTATAAACTTATCTTGAGCGTTTTCAGCCTCTTTTTGCGAATAAAGCCATTTCACGATTTCAAAGGCAAGGCTTTTCTTGAACTCCATTGGATGAAGTTTTGAAGATTCTATATCCTTTTTTGCCTTCTCGACGTCTAAATTCGTGAGAAGTTTGGCATATTTGAACATCAAAGAATCAGGTATTGACATAATCTTCCCGTATATCTCCTCTGGTGGGTCGGTCAGGCCAATGTAATTTCCATAACTTTTTGACATTTTTAAAGTTCCGTCGGTGCCTTCTATGATCGGCATCGTCAAAACTACTTGCGGAGATTGCCCAAATTCTTCTTGATACTTTCTTCCAACGAGCAAGTTGAATTTTTGATCCGTTCCACCCATTTCAACGTCTGATTTCACGGCCACAGAATCGTAAGCCTGAGCTATCGGATAAAGCAATTCAACTATGCTTATTGGTTCGCCCGCCTTGTACCTCTTTTCAAAATCGTCTCTTTCAAGCATTCTTGCAACCGTGTACTTTGATGCAAGTCTTATGACATCTTCGAATTTCAAAGGATCGAGCCATTCCGAATTAAACCTCAATTCAGTTTTGTCTTTGTCAAGAATTTTAAAGGCTTGCTCCTGGTAACTTATAGCGTTTCGCTTCGTTTCCTCGGCAGAAAGCATTGGCCTTGTCTTAGATCTGCCAGACGGATCCCCTATTCGGGCTGTGAAATCTCCTATTATCAAAACAACTGTATGACCCAAGTCTTGAAATTGCCTGAGTTTTCTTAAGACAACAGCATGTCCCAGATGAAGATCGGGCCTTGACGGATCAACACCAAGTTTGACTCTTAAAGTTCGTCCGCTTTTTAATCTTTCCAGAAGTTCCCTTTCTTCTATAAGTTCTTCTGTATTTTCTTTGAGAATTTTAAGTTGATCTTCGGGAGACAACGCAAAATCTCCTTATTTCAAAGTTAAAACGTAAGCCGTTACCACACTCATCACCATAAATGCAACGGCAAGCGCGATGGTAACCTTTGCAAGCGTATCAAGGCCTTTTTCACGACCAAAGACGGTATACAAAGAACCTGATCCAAAGGCGCCTCCCAAACCGCCGTGCTTGGACATCTTCATCATGACAACCCAAATAAGGGCAACGGATATCACGATGTCAATTATCATAACAAAGAGAAAAAGAAAACTCAATTTAATTCCTCCTTTATACTGATTCGATTTTAAAAATCGAAGATTCATTCATATCTTACCACTCCAGCATGTGGCCGCGGGGCTCTGTCCTCTATCCATTCTAATATCTTTCTCCATGATCCGCATTTATCAGGCACATCACACTGCTACAAATTATACTCATAAAATGCCAAAAATACAATACCTTATCTTTTAAAAGTTCAGGATATTTTATACCTTCTTCTCCCAGAGAATATGAGTTCTATGCCGTTTTCTTCAAGTTGCTTTCTAACAGCCTTATCTTCTTTAACCCCACCAGGTTCTATGATCGTTTTTATGCCTGTACCGATAACGCGGTTCACGACATCGATATTTTTTATTGGCCCATCCAAGGCGCAGATTGCACCGTCCAAGTTGGCATGTCTCTTTTCGGCTTTGTTCAAGGCCATTTCAACCGCATCGATCTGTTCGGCTTGCCCAGCACCAATGGAAACTAATTCGTAATCTTTGAAAATGCAACAGGCCATCGATCTTGAAAGTGCAACGATGATATTTGCAAACTTGTATTGGACATCAAATTCATCAGAAAGAAATTTCATGTTTGAAAGATCGTCTGGAGTTTGAATTAGAAAGTTTCCATCTATGAATCTGTATTCTTTTTCGACTGTAACGGAAGGTATGTCTTTTACCATTATGAATTTTCTGATTTCAATCTTAGAAAGATCAGGCATTTCAGGAAGAATTACAATGTCAAGATCGTTGTCCCTCAGTCCTTCTATCAACTCATCGTTGACGAAATTTGCCGCCAAAACACCCCTTGCAGCCCTAAAATCAAGATTATTTTTTCTCACGTCAGATATTATTCCATGATGAACACGAACGGCAAAGTTCCCTTCTAAATATTTCAAAAGTGATAGCGCAAGATGTACATCGACTACGTTGTTATAACTTAAACTTGCAAGTACATCCTCATCGAGAAAATCAAAAAAGGCTTTTGTCTTTGCGATTTTTGAAAGATAAGCAAGTTGTTGAGGATTTTCTCCATACCTCAAAGGGGTTTTTTCTTCAAGGATAAGCGTTTCAAATTTTTCGGAGGCAAAAAGTTCACTCATTTCCTTGTGAATGAAAGAATTGTATCTCAACAGTCTGTATAAGGCTTTCAAAGAAAACATCCTTCTGTCTTGGAGCGTCACGTCACCACATTCTTCAAGAGATTCTATTATCTTATCAAAATCATCTGGATCTACCACAACAACTGAATTTCTGTAATTTTTCACGCATGAATAAACAGCGGCTATTTTCCACGGCTCTATGGAATTAAGAATATAACTTTCTTCGAGCCTTTGGCTTTCCGCTGGCATTTCAAGTACGACAAGATCTATTCCTTTAAAGTCATTCCCTCCAGATTTTTTGATTTCGATGTTGAGATCGAACACATCATCAAAATCTCTTGGTGTGTAAATTTTTATGCCAAATTGAATGAGTCTCTTTTGAAAGGACTCAAATATCCCATCGGTTCTTTCAAAAAATGCATAATTTACGTTCAAAAAATCACCCCATTGTGTTGATCTGACATTCTATTTGCCATAGGCCATATGCC
>JAVRKN010000135.1:0-4166 GCA_031962405.1 Athalassotoga sp.
ACGCCTTTGTTGTGGTAAAATAAGTTGGTGATAAGATCATGGAAAATGATACGATAGTGGCGATTGCCACTCCGCCTGGAAAATCCGCTATTGGTGCTGTTCGGGTGAGTGGGAGATGTGCCTTTGAGATAGTTCAAAAACACGTCAAGAAAACGTTAAAGGAGAGATATGCCACTCATGCTGATTTTCAAATTAACGGTAAGGTACTTGATGATGTTATAGTCATTTCGTACAAAGCGCCAAAAACTTACACGGGCGAGGACATGGTCGAGATTTTCTTTCATGGAAATTGGATCATTCTCACTTCTGCCCTTAAAGCACTTATAGATTCTGGTGCGAGAATGGCTGAAAATGGCGAATTCACAAAAAGGGCTTTTCTGAATGGGAAGATGGATTTGACTCAAGCGGAGGCCGTTGAAAAAATCGTTGATTCAATAAGTCTTTCTGGAGTTGAAAGTGCAAGAAAGGTGATAGATGGTAATTTAAGTAAAGAAATATCTAAAATAAGAGAAGAACTTTTAAGAATCTCTTCAGAGATAGAGGTAAGGATAGATTATCCTGAAGAATTCGAAGATGAAGGAAAGTATGATTTCGATCTCAATCCCATCATCCAAAGTCTTGAGAAAATGCTTTTAACCTACGAACCTGCGAAGGCAGCAATAGAAGGTATAAGGGTAGCACTTTTTGGTGCTGTGAATGTTGGTAAATCTTCCATATTGAATGCTTTGGTTGGTTTTGAAAGGGCAATTGTAACTCCGATTCCAGGAACAACGCGAGACATCATCGAGAGCGAGACTTACATAAACAATATAAAAGTTAAAATCATTGACACGGCTGGCATAAGAAACACAGAAGACGAAATTGAAAAGATAGGCATAGAACGTGCACTTGCCGCCGTCAAAAATGCGGATATAAAAGTCTACGTTATGGATGCAACGTCTGATGAAGGTGTTGATTTGCCCATCGAATCCGACATAAAGGTTTTGAACAAAATAGACTTAGTAGACAAAAATGTTAAGGGCGCGATCAAAGTCTCAGCGAAAACTGGCTATGGCATTGATACCCTAAAGGCTGAGATCGAAAGAATGACAAGAAACACAATTGAAAAACTCAATTCTTCGCAATCAATTTTAATAGCTTCAAGACAGTATTCTATCGTCAAAAACTCGATTCAGGAGTTGAAGGAAGCGGTTGAAGCGAAATCTTTTGGATATCCCATAGACATTGTTGCAGTTAACATAAGAAACGCAATAGCGCAACTCGATCTTTTAACAGGCCGCGTTTACGTTGACGATCTGCTTGACAAGATATTTTCGAATTTTTGTGTTGGAAAATGAATGGAGGAATCTCAATGGAAATTAGAACTCGTTTTGCACCAAGTCCGACAGGTTATCTTCATGTGGGAGGAGCGAGAACGGCTCTGTTTTCTTTTCTTTACGCTAGAAAACATGGCGGAAAATTCATTTTAAGAATCGAAGATACAGATCTTGAAAGGTCTGAAAGAGCCTTTGAAGACCAACTTATCGATGATTTGAAATGGCTTGGACTCAATTGGGATGAAGGTCCTGACATCGATGGCCTTTACGGTCCTTACAGGCAAAGTGATAGACTTGAAATTTATCGTCAATTTGCCGATAAACTTGTTGAAGAAGGAAAGGCTTACGAAGTTTACGCCGATGTTGAGGAGATCGAAAAATTAAGGGCTGATATTCTTGCAAAATCTGAAGCACCACATTACACGAGAAAGATGCTTGAAGGACTTTCAACGCCAGAAAAAATTCGCGAATACAAAATGTCCGGTAAAAAACCAGCGATATATTTTTCCATGCCAAGAAAAAACTGGGTTCTTAAAGATCTCGTAAAAGGTGATGTTAATTTCAGTGAAGATTCAACTGGAGATTTCGCCATAATGAGATCGAGTGGACTTCCAACTTACAACTTTGCCGTGGTCGTTGACGATGCCCTTATGAAAATAACGCACGTGATACGGGGAGACGATCATCTCTCAAATACGGTAAAGCAAATGGCACTTTATGAAGCCCTGAATTTCGAATTGCCAGAGTTTGCGCATCTTTCAACGATCCTTGGACCCGATAGAACAAGGTTAAGTAAAAGACACGGCTCAACATCCGTTGGAGAATACAGAAGGCGCGGCTTCCTACCAGAAGCGCTTGTAAATTACCTTGCACTTCTTGGATGGTCTCATCCAGAACAAAAGGAGATAATGTCAATTGAAGAGATGGAAAATGTTTTTGATCTCGATAGGGTTTCCAAAAATCCCGCGGTGTATGATGAAAAAAAATTGACATGGATGAATGGAAGGTACATAAGAGAGGCATCGGATGAAAGACTTTACGAGGTTTCGAAACCTTTCATAGTGCCAGAGATATTTTCAGAAGAGGAGTATGCCTCGAACAAAAGATGGTTAATACAAGCAATAAAATCATTAAGAACGGAAATTGATGAATTGTCCCAATTGCCGGAGAAGATGAAAATCTTCTTTGTGGAACCAACGGTAGATCACGATCTTTTCGTGTCTGCTGAAAAAGCAGGAATAGTTCAAGCGTACAAAATGCTTTTAGATCTTTACGAATCCATAGATGATTGGAATGTGGAAAAAATAACGGAAGCGACAAAGAAAGTTGTCAAAGAATCAAAGATCAAAGCGTCTGAATTTTATCATACTTTGCGAAAAATTCTCACTGGAAAAGAATCAGGACCAGATCTTGTTGAATTTATTTTTCTCGTTGGTAGAGAAAATATAATAGCAAGATTAAGAAAATTTCTGGAGGGTTAGCATGAAAATTTACAATACTCTAAGTGGCCAAAAAGAAGAGTTAATTCCTCTCACTCCAAACACGATAAAAATGTACGTTTGTGGTCCAACCGTTTACAATTTAATTCACGTCGGGAATGCAAGGCCAGCAGTAGTTTTTGACGCTTTTAGGAGATATCTTGAGTACAGAGGTTACTCCGTTATATACGTTCAAAATTTCACAGACGTGGATGATAAGATAATAAAGGCAGCGAATCTTGAAGGGGTTGATCCAAAGGTAATAGGAGACAGATACGTTGCAGAATACTTCAAAGATGCCTGTGGACTTGGAATACAACCGGCAACTTATCATCCCAGGACTATGAATTTCATAGAACAAATAAAAGAATTTGTGCTAAACCTTGAAAAAAAGCACTTTGCGTATCAAAAAGGTGCTGATGTTTACTTCGATGTGAGCGCTTTTCCTTCTTACGGAGCACTTTCTCACAGAAATCCATCTGATATGCGTGCTGGTGCGCGCGTTGAAATAAATGAAAATAAAGATGATCCCTTGGATTTTGTGCTTTGGAAGGGATCAAAAAATGGGGAACCAAAATGGGAAAGTCCTTGGGGTTATGGAAGACCAGGTTGGCACATAGAATGCTCGGCCATGTCAAGAACATTGTTGGGTGATTCCTTTGATATTCATGCCGGAGGCAACGATCTCATCTTTCCGCACCACGAAGATGAGAGAGCACAAACAGAGGCCCTTACTGGCAAAAAATGGGTCAACTATTGGATGCACAACGGCATGATTTCTGTAAAGGAAGAAAAGATGTCTAAATCAACTGGCAACATTTTCACCGTCAGAGAGGCATTGAAAGTTTATGGTAAAAATGCCATAAGAATGTACTTGCTTTCCAAGCATTACAGAAGCCCGATAGAGTTTTCTTCTGAAAGAATGGAAGAAGCAAAATCTGCATATTCAAGAATTGCAAGGGTAATGGAAGAGATAGAAAAGAAGGTTGGAAAACAATCTAAGATCAAAGAAAATGAATTCATAAGAGAACAAAGAGCGAAAATGATAGAGGCTTTAGACGATGATTTCAACACGCCACAGGCTTTATCCATCATCTTCGATCTCGTTAAAGATGTCATTTCTGACGGAGATGAAGAAAAAATGAAAAGCGTTAAATTTCTTGTCGATGAATGGAACTACTTCTTGGGCTTTGATTTTGAACCGGAACATAGAAATATCGACGAGTTCGTAGAATTTCAATTAAAATTGCGAAACGACGCAAGAGTAAGAAAGGATTACTCTCAGTCGGATGAAATAAGAAAAAAACTCGAGGAACTTGGCGTCGAGGTCATGGATCTACCAGATGGTACAAAATGGAGATGGAAGTAATCG
>JAVRKN010000136.1:0-4159 GCA_031962405.1 Athalassotoga sp.
TATTGTACACACACCTGCGATCCCAATAAAAGAAATTTGTGCTAAAATTGAATAAGTGCTTTGGGAGGTAAAAGATGGACGATTTTGAGATGCTTGTGGAGACTATAAAATCTCAAGTGGACAAGGTTAAGGATCTTGATGACATAGAGAAGATAAGGATTGCAACGCTTGGCAAAAACGGGAATGTAACTTCGCTTATGAAGAAAATTTCCACTCTTCCGCCGGAGGAAAAAGCAAGTTTTGGTAAAAAGGTAAACGAACTCAAATTAAAAATAGAGGAAATGCTTTCGGAAAAGGCCGCATTGCTCAAAGCAGAAATGCTTAAATCGAAATCTTTGGAGAAATCAACAGACATGACAATTCCAGGGCCTTTGAAGTCTGTTGGCAAGATCCACGTTATAAATCAGGTCATAAATGAGTGCGTGGACGTCTTTTCAAAGATGGGTTTTAACGTCGTGGAAGGTCCTGAAATAGAAAATGTTTATTACAACTTCGAAGCCCTTAACACTCCTCAATGGCATCCGGCAAGAGACCTTCATGATACATTCTACATTTCGGATGAACTTTTGCTTAGAACCCACACTTCTCCAGTTCAAATAAGAACGATGGAGAAGCAAAAACCTCCCATAAGGATTATCTCTGCGGGACGAGTTTACAGAAATGATTACGATGCCACGCACCTTCCGTCTTTTTTTCAAATGGAAGGGCTTGCGATAGACAAAAATATTTCAATAGCAGATCTCAAAGGCACTCTTGAAAATGCCATAAGGGCACTGCTTGGTCAGGACAAGATCGTAAGATTCAGGCCGCATTATTTTCCATTTACCGAACCAAGCGTGGAAGTCGACGTTTCATTTGAAGGGAAAAAAGAGTGGCTTGAGGTGCTTGGCGCTGGCATGGTGCATCCAAATGTTTTGAGAAATGTTGGCTTTGATCCTGATGTCTGGCAAGGCTTCGCTTTTGGAATGGGTATAGAAAGAATAGCCATGCTTAAATACGGCATAAGCGACATAAGGGAATTTCCACGAAATTATCTTAAATTTCTGAGATTGTTCTGACGAAAAGGTGGTTTGATTGAAGTTATCAATTGAATGGTTAAAAGATTACGTCGATTTTGATGACGTCCAAAAGCTTTCCGAAGATCTCACCATGTCTGGAAGTGAAGTCGAAGAAATTCAAAAACCTTTTGAAAAGATAAAGGGCGTTGTGTCCGCAAAGGTTGTCGATGTAAAAGCACATCCAAATGCGGATAATCTCAACATTTGCACGGTGAGCGACGGCTCAAAGACTTACACGGTTGTGACGTCAGATAAAAGCGTCAAACAAAATGACTTTGTTGCCTTTGGACCTGCCGATGAGGCCTCAGATGTGGATGGCAAGATGGTGAGATCCGTCGATATGAGGGGCGTGAAAACGGATGGAATGCTCTTTTCTCTTGAAGAATTAGGCCTTGAGTCTCATTCGAATCACGTCTTTAGATTTGAAGAGCCGGTAGATTTGGGAGTGGAGATCGTCAAACTCTTCGATCTTGACCAAACTGTTTTCGAAATTGAAATAACTCCAAATAGGCCAGACTGCCTTTCTCACATAGGCCTTGCGCGCGAAGTCGCAACTGTCAACAGAAAAAATTTAAGGATTCCCAAGGCAGAGGCAGACCTTCCAAGTGGCAACGTTTCGATCTCAATCGAGTCGAATGAATGTTTGAGGTATCTTGCCGTTAGAATAGATGGAATAACGGTAAAGGATTCGCCGCTGTGGCTCAAAAGAAGGCTTGCTTCGGTGGGCATGAGGGCCATAAACAACATAGCGGACATAACGAATTACATCATGATGGAAACTGGTCATCCTGTGCATGCTTTTGATTTCGACAAAATACCCTCCTCGAAGATAGTGGTCAAAAACGCAAAAGGCGGAGAAAAATTCGTTGCTCTTAACTCAAAAACTTACACGCTTGCTGGCGGAGAGATTTTGATAACGGATGGAGATCAAACGCTGGCACTTGCTGGCATAATCGGCGGAAAGGATTCGGGGATAACTCAATCGACCAAGAATATATTGGTGGAAGTTGCAACCTTCGATCCGGTAAGAACGAGAAAGAGTTCGAAGGGTTTAAATCTCTCCACAGATGCCTCTTACAGATTTGAAAGAGGGGTTGATCCAAACGATACTTTATACGTTGCAAAAAGGATCGTTGATATGATACTTTCTTTGAGTGGCGGCAAGGTTTCGGGCATGGCCGATCTTTATCCAAAGATCGTAAAGCCAGCCGTTGTGAAATTATCCGATAAAAAGTTATCTTCTTACATGTCTTTTACACCAAATGATCAAGAGGTAAGAGATATTTTCAGCATGCTTGGAATGAAGGTTTCAAGAGATCAAAAGAATTGGACGGTCGAAGTGCCAACCTTCAGACAGGACATAAGCCAAGACGTCGATCTTATAGAGGAATTTGCGAGAATACACGGATTCGACAACATCCAATCTGTTATGTCGATGCCTTTTATTCATGGAAGCAAAAATGAGTGGTGGGATTTCAAAAATAAAATGAGATTTCTTTCAACCTCTCTTGGATATTTTGAAAATGTCAATTACGCTTTTTCAGATCCAAAGGTAAAAAAACTTTTTGGCAACACGTTTAAAGAAAGCCCCAAACTTTTAAATCCCGTTTCTCCCGAAATGTCGATCATGAGGCCGTCCCTTTTAATCAATTTAATCGATGCCCTTGCTTACAACGTAAAACACCAGGAGAATGATGTAAAGTTTTTCGAAATTGGAAAGGTCTTTGCAGATCGCGAATATGAAAAAATATCCTTTGTTTCAACTGGCAAAATCGAGCCTTTTGATTACACGGACAAAAGGATGGAAAGCCTTTTGAATTTTAAGGGCGACTTAGAGGCAATAGCAAATTATTTTCATCTGAATTTTGAATTTACAAATGAAAAGATAGATGGCTTTACAGAAGGCCAATCGGGCAAAATCATTTTAAATGGAGAAGAAATAGGCTTGATAGGTCAAATCGCAGAAGATATAACAGATTTCTTCGATCTCGATTCCCCAATTTACGCGTCTGAATTTGACCTTGAAAAGATGTTTAAGTCAATTGCGACTTTCGAGTACAAACCCTCTTCACAGTATCCAGTTTCGTTCAAAGACCTCTCGATGTTTGTTCAAAAGGGGAAGTTTCAAGCATCGGAGATCATCAAAATCGCAAAAGATTCTTCTGAATACGTTAAAGACGTTAGAGTCATAGACGTATACACTGGAAAGGGAGTTCCCTCCGAATCTTACAGTATGACTATAAGGATGACTTATGGATCGATGGACAGAACTCTTTCAGATCAGGAAATAGACGGGGCATTTTCGAATTTAATGGAACTTCTCGAATCAAAGGGAATAATTTTAAGAAAGGCAAAATGAAAATGGAAAGTTCAGATCTTTTGGTACTTAACTTTGCAAAAGGACTCGCAAGGGAAGTTGGACTTGTAGCTAAAAAGAAGATCGGAAATCTTGGATGGACGCATACCAAAAGCGGATTTTACGACATCGTCACCGATGCAGATCTCGAAGTTGAGAAAATGGTCAAATCGGAAATTTCAAATGTTTTTCCCGAAGATGCCATTCTTGGTGAGGAAACGGGCGAAACGAAAAGATCGTCAAATGGAAGAATTTGGATAGTTGATCCCATAGACGGCACGACCAATTTTTCAAAAGGAATTCCCCATTTTTGCGTGTCAATCGGATTTGTAGTCAACGGAATTCCCCGAGTGGGGGTCGTTTACGATCCTTACATGGATGAACTTTACGAGGCAGTAGAGGGCAATGGTGCTTTCATGAACGGCGATCCCATAAGCGTGGGTAAAACTTCAGAACTCAAAGAGGCAGTTTTGAACACAGGGTATCAATACAGTGCGACTGAATACAGAGAGCGCGTGCTTAAGAATTACGTTGCTTTTTTCGGTAAAGTTCGTGCCATAAGGGTTTTTGGAAGTGCTGTGCTCGATCAATGTTACGTGGCAAATGGAAGGATCGATGGCTTTTGGGAATACAATTTAAAGCCATGGGATGTGGCTGCGGGATCTTTGATAGCAAAAGAGGCTGGTGCCACAGTCATTGGAATAGGAGAAGATTTCTCCATTTACGGAAAAACGATTCTGGTTAC
>JAVRKN010000137.1:0-4151 GCA_031962405.1 Athalassotoga sp.
TTGCGGATTCCTCGCCTGTCGTTCGACTTGCATGTGTTAGGCACGCCGCCAGCGTTTGTCCTGAGCCAGGATCGAACTCTCCGTCCAAACCTTACCTTCTAAGCTGCCCGTTTTTCAATGACCTAAAAACGCGAACCGAAGAATATGTTACCAAATAGAGATGACTAAATGATGTTTTAAATGTAAAATGTGAGTTAATTCAACGCTTTTCCTCGGATTGTTTGTAAGTTGGAGATTTTCTTATCTCCTTTTTCACGTAAAATTCTATCTCATCATTTGGCGAAAAATCTTCAAAACCCGTGAGTTTGATACCGCCTTCCTGTGGCGCCTCAAGAACTTCCACATCATCTTTAAAATGTTTTAAAGCCTCTATTTGGCCATCAAAGATAACATTTTTATTTCTTATGATTCTTGCCATACATTTCTTTTCAACACGCCCATCTTGAAGTTGAAAACCTGCTATATTTCCAACCTTTGAGATGTTGAAAACCTGCAAAACCCTTGCATGACCAATCGTTTCTTCGACGATTTCTGGTTCCATCATGCCTGAAAGGGCAGCCTTTACGTCTTCGATAAGATCGAAAATTATCTCGTAGGTTTTTATCTGAACGCCAAGTTGATCGGCCTTTAATTCCGTTTTGGGTTCTATGCCAACTCTAAATCCAAGTATAACTGCCTGATCTGCTGATGCAAGCAAAACATCATTTATATTTATATTGCCTATTCCAGCGTGCACTATCTCTATCTTTATCTCTTCAGGTTCCGTCTTTTCAATTGCCGCCTTAAGGGCTTCTAAGGCTCCAAAGGTGTCTGCTTTGATTATAAGGTTCAGCACTTTCTGCCCTTCAGACTGAGAAAGTTCGAAGATATTCTCAAGTCTAACTCTTTTAGGCTGCTGTTGCTTACTCTTGGCTTTGTACTCTTCTATGTAATCGCGGGCTGCTTTTTGAGAAGGCATAACATAAAGTATGGATCCAGATTCAGGCAAATCTTCAAAGCCCATTATTACAACGGGATCTGCTGGATGTGCTTCTTTTAAACTTTTACCAGTATCGTCAAAGATGGATCTCACTTTTCCATAGGTTCCTCCAGCCACAAAATTATCTCCAAGTTTTAGAATGCCATCTTTGACTATAACGGTTGCCACAGGTCCCTTGAACTTATCAAGTTTAGACTCTATGATTATTGCCCTTGCTCTACCAACAGGACAAGCCTTGATTTCTCTTAATTCGGAAACGAGCAGGATCATCTCAAGGAGTTCATCCACTCCTTTTCCAGTTTTTGCCGATATTGGAACTACCGGTGTGTCTCCTCCCCAATCGTCTGGTACGATGTTTAACTTACTGACAAGTTCTTGCTTTGTAAGTTCGATATTCGCGTTTGGTTTGTCAATTTTGTTTATGGCAACTATAACTGGTACACCAGCATTTTTAGCGTGATCGTAAGCCTCTATCGTTTGTGGCATTACTCCGTCATCTGCCGCAACAACAAGCACGACTATGTCCGTTGCCTGCGTCCCGCGTGCTCTCATTTCTGTAAATGCCTCATGGCCTGGCGTGTCAATAAAGGTTATACTTTTCCCATTTATCATTGCTTTATAAGCACCTATTGACTGAGTTATGCCTCCAGCCTCTTTTTCCGCAAGACGAGTCTTTCTTATCCTGTCAAGTAAAGTGGTTTTGCCATGGTCAACATGCCCCATTATCGTTACAACTGGAGGCCGTGGGACAAATTTGTCTTTGTTTTCCTGGTAAAATTTTTCAAATTCTAACTTAAGAGGGTCTGATACCTCAACTGGCTTTTGGGCTTTAAATTCAACATGTATGGAGTATTTGCTTGCTATTTCTTCAATAAGTTGACGATCGAGAATAGTGTTTATGGTCAACGCTTTTCCTTCCATGAAAAGATCTTTTATGATTTTTGTTGGAGGAATTAAGGTAAGATCACAAAATTCTCTTAACGTTATGCTTTTATTCTCATCTAATTCTACAGTTTTTTCGATGTACGAAACGCTTTTTTCTTCGGTAGAAAGGTCTTTTTTCGATAACTCCTCTTCGAATTCAACGTTGTCAATATGATCTTTTGGCTTCGAAGGTTTTTTTAACTTTTGAGGAAGATCCTTTTCATCCTCCGAAGAATATATTTCAACCAGCATGTTTACGATAGAATCATCAAGCGTTGACATGTGATTCTTTGCTTCAACTCCCAGATCCTCAAGTTCAGCAAGCAAATCTTTGCTACTCATGTTCAGACGTTTGGCCAATTCATGAACC
The DNA here is from genome assembly GCA_031962405.1 of Athalassotoga sp. Taxonomy (GTDB): domain Bacteria; phylum Thermotogota; class Thermotogae; order Mesoaciditogales; family Mesoaciditogaceae; genus Athalassotoga. Next base: position 2,274 of record JAVRKN010000137.1, read on the forward strand.
CTTATCTTTTTCTCCATTAAATCCCTCCACTTGAACTTTCTTCAATTACTTTTTCAATTCCCTCTATAAAGGTTCCCTCAACTATTCCGACGGCTGATATCTCATATTTTCCAACGGCCTTCCCCAACTCAGCCTTGCTAACATCTAATTTAGCAAAAGGAACACCGTACGTTTTACATTTTTGAATCAGAGAATTAACGCTTTCACCATGATCAGATGCGAAAACAAGAAATTTTTTCCTTTGAAAACTGGAAATATAGGTTTTAAGAGCCTTTTGTCCAAAAACAATTTTACCAGTTTTTGCTGCAATTCCGAGTATACTCAACACCTTTTTCTCGTAAACTTTCATTGATTCTTAAAGCCTTCTCCCATGAATTGACGTATTTCTATTTTCCATCCTGTCAATTTGGACGCCAATCTTACGTTTTGACCGTCTTTTCCTATGGCAAGAGAAATCTGCGTTGGTGAAACGGTAATGTACATTCTGTGATCATCCTCGCTCAAGGAAATATCTATAACCTTTGCTGGAGAAAGTGCATTAGAAACGAACTGTGCAGGATCTGAAGAAAATGGAATTATGTCTACTTTTTCACCATTCAACTCTTTTATTACCTGACCAACACGGTTGCCGCCTTCTCCAATACACGCGCCAACTGGATCAACATTTGGATCCGTCGAAATTACGGCCATCTTTGTCCTTGATCCTGGTTCTCGAGCGATGGCAACGATCTTAACAATTCCACCTTCAATCTCAGGCACATATTTTTCGAATAACTTCTGAACAAGTTCGTTTGCAACCCTGCTTAAGATCACAACTGGTCCTTTGCTTTTTTTCTCGACAGCGGTAACGTAAGCTTTCACAAATTGTCCCGCAAAGAATTTCTCGCCCGGTATTCTTTCTTTTGCAGGTAAAATCGCATCGACTTTGTTCAACCTAAGTTCCACATCGCCACTCGAGGGGCGCACGACTTCTGCCGAAACAACGGTATGATAAAGATCCATATATTCCTGAAAGAGATTCTCTCTCTCTATTTCTTTCAATTTTTGTATTAAAATTTGTTTTGCAGTTTGTGCCGCTATTCTACCAAATTTTTTCGTGTTAAGTGTTTCCCTAACAACCTTCGTTTGTATGATACCATCTTCATTTTTTTCCTCAACATTCCCGAAAACATTTATTTCTCCCGTTATCGGATCTATTTTCACCATTAAATTTTCATCTTGAACGTTGAAATTTTTCTTGTAAGCCGTTGTGAGTGCTCTCTCAAGAATTTCGAGCACTTCATCTCGACTCATATTTTTCTCGCCCTGAAGTTGTTCCAAAGCCTCCAAAAGGTTTAAATTTAACATATTCTTTGTCCTCCTTAAAATTCAACCACAAGATTCGCAGAAATCACCTTTGAAAACACGTAAGAATTCGTTTTCCCTTCAACTTCCATCGAAAAGGTACCAGTATTTAGATCACAACCATTTATCTTCCCGACAACAGAAACATTTTTGCCATTTTCATCTACGAATTTTATTTTTGCAAGTTTCCCTTTAAACCTTACAAAATCTTCTATCTTCCTCAAAGGCCTGTCAAGACCAGGAGAAGATACCTCTAAAATGTAATTTGATATATCGCTTTCAGCATCTAAAATTGGATTTATCTCTCTTGAAAACTTTTCACACTGATCTATGCTGACATAACCCAAAGGATCGTCTATGACGATGTCGAGAAAAAGCTTACCCTTTTGTTTTCTAAAATTAACATCAAATATCTCGAGTTTCATGCGCCGAGCAACATCTTCGGCAATTCTGCGTATCGTATCGATGGTTTCCAAATTAAACACCTCTCGCAAATTTTGAAAACAAATTCGAGGGCTTCGGCCCTCGAATCAA
>JAVRKN010000138.1:0-4135 GCA_031962405.1 Athalassotoga sp.
CGACGCTCACTTTTAAAGTTGAGCGGTATAGTATATAATTGATTTATAGCGTACAATGTATGTTAATCATTAGGAGGCAAAGGTGGAAAAAATTCTCGAGAAATATGCAGAGTTTTTACCGGTAAATGAAAATACTCCTCTTATAACCTTGGGAGAGGGCTTTACGCCACTTATAAGGACAAAACATCTTGGGAAAATGATAGGCATCGATCTTTACCTAAAGTATGAAGGGATGAATCCGACTGGTTCTTTTAAGGACAGAGGAATGGTTGTTGCCATTGCCAAGGCTATCGAAGAAGGTGCGAAGACCGTCATATGCGCATCAACGGGAAATACATCTGCTTCTGCAGCAGCCTACGCAACGGCCTTTGATTTGAAGGCAATTGTCATAATACCTGCGGGTAAAATTGCCATCGGGAAACTTGCTCAATCTTTGATCTACGGTGCAAAGGTAATTCAAATAGATGGCAATTTTGACGAATGTTTGAAGATGGTCAAACTTGCAAGTGAGAAGTTTCCCGTAACAGTTGTCAATTCGATAAATCCTTACAGGCTTCAAGGGCAAAAGACGGCGGCATTTGAAATCATAGACGAACTTGGAGAAGCGCCAGACTACCATTTTCTTCCCGTCGGAAATGCAGGCAACATAACCGCGTATTGGATGGGATACAAAGAGTACCGAGCGCACGGTAAATCGTCCAAATTGCCGCACATGATGGGATTTCAGGCCGAAGGCGCTGCGCCGATCGTCAAAGGATATCCAATAGCAAACCCAGAAACCATCGCAACAGCGATAAGAATAGGAAATCCCGCAAGTTGGCAAAAGGCCGTAATTGCAAGAGATGAATCCAATGGAAAGATAGATACCGTTACTGATAAAGAAATTCTCGATGCCCAAAGGTTAATTGCAATGAATGAAGGCATATTCTGCGAGCCAGCCTCTGCGGCATCAGTTGCTGGCATTCTAAAGATGAAGCACATTTTTAAAGGTGGGGAAAAGGTCGTTGCCACTCTAACAGGCAATGGACTTAAGGATCCAACCATCGTGGAACACGGATACGAGGATCAGATAAAGACGATACCACCTGATTTTGATGCTTTTTCAAAGGAGGTGATGATTTCGTGAAACTTTTAGTTTCAGTACCAGCATCGATAGCAAACCTCGGAAGTGGTTTTGACACTTTTGGACTTGCCATAGATCTTCGAAATGAAGTTGAAATAGAGGATGCCAAGGAATTTTCTCTAATTGAGGAAGGCGTAAAATTTGAAGGTGAGGATCTGTTTTTGAAGACTTTTAAGGATGTCATGGCAAGCAAGGGTTTGGATTGGAAATACAAGATGAAAAAGATATCGATGATACCAACTCAAAAGGGTTTAGGTTCAAGTGCTGCCTCGATAGTCCTTGGCATAGCGTCAGCGATGGAGATAAGCAAGAGTTTCTCAAGGCAAAAGATATTCGAGATGGCAACTCAAATTGAGGGTCACCCAGACAATGTGGCCGCCTCAGTTTTTGGTGGATTCACGGTGAGTGCGCACCTTAAAGGTGGATACAGCGCTGTCTCAATGCAACCAATGTGGAGGGAAATCACGATCGTGATACCGCCATTTTCAACCTCGACTCATGAGGCAAGAAAAATTCTCCCAAAAATGGTGCCTCTTGAGGATGCCGTTTTCAACCTTCAACGCGCCACCATGGTACTCGCGAATTACAGGGACAGAAGAATGCTTCAGGAGTTCTTTGAAGACAAACTTCACCAAGACTTACGACTTTCTATCCACCCTGAATTGAAAACTTTTTTTGAGAAGACAAAATCAAAAGTCGAAGATCCAATCTTTCTCTGTGGATCAGGTACTGCTGTGGCCGTGGCGGGCACACATGAGATCAAAGTTCCACAGGGATGGCAAGTAATTCACAAAAAAACATCAATAGAAGGCATTATCGTCAGGTATTTATGAAATATTCTAAGATCCTCACTGCATTAGTTGCCGCACCAACTCTGACGTTATCAGCAACGTTCCAAAACATCAAAGCACCCGTTGGGGAAATTCTTGGTCTTCCAACGTGCGAAAGATCGCTTCCCTTTACCTCTATTGGAGTTGGATAGTCATCCCATACCTTCAGATAGGGAGAGGCTTTCCATGCCTTTAAAATTTCCCCAAGGTCAATTTTGCTTTTAAATTCAGCAAGAACGGATTCTGAATGCCCGTAAAAAACCGGAACTCTAACGGTAGTTGCTTCCACGATACAGTCGCATTCCATTATTTTCCGAGTCTCGTTGAACATTTTCATTTCTTCTTCTGAAAATCCATTATCAAAGATAGGGCCAATTTGTGGAATGCAATTGTAAGCAATTTTTTTGGGATAAACCTTTGGTGTAATGTCTGCTTTCATCTCCATTTCAAGTTCTTCTATTCCCTTGTGGCCGCTGCCCGAGACCGCTTGCATGGTCGTCACAACCACTCTTTTAAGAGTGTAAAGATCGTGAATTGGTTTGAGGGCCATCACGAGTTGTATTGTAGAGCAATTTGGATTTGCAATTATTCCCCTGTATCCTTTTAAAACGTGTGGATTGACATCTGGCACAACAAGGGGGATCTTTGGATCCATTCTGAAAGCCGAGGAGTTGTCTATGACTGTCGCTCCATGCGCCGATGCAATTGGTGCAAAATGCTTGGATATATCTTTTCCCGCAGAAAAAAGCAAGAAATCAAAATTTTCTTTCATAGAGTCCTCTGTCAAGGTCTCAACTTCTATTTCCTTACCATGAAATGGAATCTTAACGCCTCTCGATCTTTCAGATGCAAAAAGCCTTAATGTATCAAATTTATGTTTTCTCTCTTCGAGCACCTTTACCATCGTTCTACCGACTTCTCCGGTAGCACCAACAACTCCCACTTTCATTTCATGCCTCCAGTCCAAATCTTTTAGAAACCACCTTTGCCGCTTCTCTCAATTTTTCTCTCTTTATGATGCAAGATATTCTGCTGTTCGAAGTGCTTATCATGTCTATGTTAACTCCGATTGAGGCTATGGCATCGAACATGTTGTAAACTATCTCGGATGATCCTATTATATTCACTCCAACTATCGATATCTTCGCCACAGTATCGTCTGAATGAATGTTGCCAATCTTAATTTCTTCTTTAAGATGGCTTACGGCCTCCAAAGCATCTTTGAATTCCTCTTTTGATACCGTAAATGCAATATCATTTTTGCCATCTTTGTGCATGCTCTGAACTATCATGTCCAAAGAGACGTGTCTGTCTGAAAGTGTTTTGAAAGTTTTAGCGGCAATTCCGGGCACATCTGGCACATCTTCTATGACTATTTTCACTATATTCTCATCGACGGTTAAAGCCCTAACCAAAGGTTCTTCCAATTGACTAACCTCCTCTATGATAGTGCCTGTCGACCTCATGTGCGCGTGCTTAACGACAAGTTTTACATGATACCGGCGCGCAAGTTCGACAGATCTTAGATGAAGCACTTTTGCCCCATGAGCGGCCATTTCTATCATCTCATCGTAAGAAATTCTATCAATTTTTTTGGGCTTTTCTACGTATCTTGGATCTGCGGCATAAACACCATCAACGTCTGTGTATATTTCACACAGATCTGCGCCTATTCCATAGGCAACGGCTACGGCAGTTGTGTCAGACCCACCGCGTCCGAGCGTCGTTATGTCGCCAGCAGGGCTCATTCCTTGAAAACCCGCAACTACAGGTATAATCCCATCGTCTATCAAGGAAAGTAACTTTCCCCTGTAAACTCTTTTCAAAGTGGCTCTGGAATAAGTTGAATCCGTGTCTATTCCCGCCTGAAATCCAGTCAAAGAGACGGACTTTTTGCCGAATTTAGAAAGTGCAGATGCCATGAGCGCGATTGATACCTGCTCTCCAGTTGAGGCTATCATATCGTACTCTCTTGGATTTGCGTTCGGATTGACCTCGTTAAGCAAATTTATGAGATAATTTGTCGTCTTTCCCATGGCCGAAACGACAACAACGATTTTGTTGCCATTGTCATAGTCTTGGGCAATCTTTTCGGCTATTTTAAGTATCTTTTCAGTAGTTTCGACAGAAGTGCCACCATATTTTTGAACGACGAGCATTTTCCCTCCAAAGTTGATTTATA
>JAVRKN010000139.1:0-4094 GCA_031962405.1 Athalassotoga sp.
CACCGTCAGAGGTAAATGTGCTTTCTATCCAAGATCTTATCTCGTCTCTTACCTTTCTGAATATCATGAGTTTCTCTTCATCCGTTCCTTCAAAATCGGCTGGATCTTGAAATCCCTTATGAAAGACATATTTACCAGGGAAAAATGGGCAATTCTCCTTTGCGTTATCGCAAACCGTTACAACATAATCGAAGATCTGACCTTTGAATTCATCTATACTTTTTGATCTATGATGTGATATGTCAATTCCTATCTCGCTCATCACCTTTATGGCGTAAGGATTGACCTTCGATGCTATTGTACCAGCGCTAAAAGCATCGTACAAATCACCTCTTAGAGATCTCAAAAGGCCTTCGGCCATCTGAGATCTCGCAGAATTGTGTGTGCATATAAAAAGCACTTTTATCTTATCTGGTCCTGGATTCATTGATTATTTCGCACCAAACTGATCGCAGGCATCAAAGACATACCTCATATATGCGACAGCTGGGCCTCCTCCCATTTCTCCAGAGACAAGAGCGGCTTCCATGATTTCCTGACGAGTTGCTCCGTGGTTTATGGCATTTTTGGTATGGAAAGCAATACAATAAGGACACCTTGCTGTTATGCTCAAAGCAATTGCTATGAGATCTTTTATTTTGGTAGAAAGTGCACCCGGTTTTTCAGCCTGTTTAACGAACTCAAAAAAAGCTTTTTCATACCCTGGTTCTGCTTCTCCTGCTTTTTTGAGAAGGTCCATGAACTGTTCGTAGTACCGGTTCATATCATTTGCAAGTCCATTTTCACTCATAAAATTTCTCCCTTCCATTTAAAGATGGAATATAGTGCCCATTTATTCAACAACAAGATCGGGATTGGCTTCCAACTTTGCCTTTATCTCTTTTTGAATTTGATCAACTGGTATTTTCTTTGCCGTTTCTCTTATGTACTCTTCGTCTGTTTCAAAAGTTATGGCATTCCAAAGGCACCCAACCTGGCAATTGTTGCATCCCACCATGCAACGATCTTGAAAGAGTACAACAGCCTTTTTCTTGTCCACATCGTATCCAAAGACATTTCTCTTCTCGCCGCACGTTACAACACAAAGCCCACAGCCAGTACATTTGTTTGGATCTATCACAGGTCCCCATTTTATATCTTTTCTGTCAAGCCCATGCCATTTTGCAAACATATCTTCAGCCATTTATGATACCTTCTTTCTCTTTCGAATGAACCACGTGATCTGGGAATTTTTGAAGTCTTGCCTCTAATTCTTTTTTTACCGTCGGAAAGATTTTGTATTTAACAATTGCATCCTTGACGAATTTTGTAGGCTCATCTTGAAAGGTTATCGCCCTTTCAGGACACACTTTGCCACACGTGGTACATCCAACGACGCAATTACCTTTATTTGCCACAACATATTTCTCCTGGGATTTAGACCATCCGAAGACCGCATTCCCACAACTTAAGAGGCACAAACCACAATTCGTGCACTTTGAATAGTCTATAACCGGATACCATTCAAACTTTGCCCTGTCAACACCATGAAATTGTTTTTCAGCCAACGCAATTACCTCCTTCAAAAATTAGCAAATTATCAATCATTTTCTCTGGTATTCCTTTTAGAAAAGGAAATCCTTTTTTCTTCAAGCACCTTACACGCTTCTTGAGGATCATGAGGAAGATCTTGAAATCTCAATCCGACAATCTCAACAAAAGTACTTTCCGATTCAAGAAGTTTACCGTAATCGTTTAAAACGGATTTCAAAAATTCTACATTCGTAGAATAAAAAACCCATTGTTTTTCCTTTTTTTCATTCAAAAGGTTGACACTCTTGAGAATCTTTATATTTTGAGAAATGGCAGGTTGAGTAACGTCGAAAATATTTTCAAGTTCGCACACGCAAAATGGTCTTTTTGACATTAGAAGCACCATCTGCAGCCTCAAAGGACTGCTTAAAGCGCTGAATATATTTTCAAATCTTCTAACATCCATTTAATTCACCTCATAAGTAAATTAGCATATACTTATTAAGTTTGCACCAAAGAAATGTTAAGTTTTAGAATCGATAAAATTTACAGTTGTCTTGATCTCTTTGAGATTAATAAGATCTTCTTTTTTGTGAAATTTTGGGGCAACAAATGTATTCTACAATAATGATTATGAGCATATGCTCAATATAGTTATTTTGATAATGAAGGGTGGTATAAATGGATCAAAAAATCGAGATTGGACGGATGGAAAGATTAAAGGAACATCTTGACAGATTTCTTTTGTTGTATGTCGCAATTGCCATGGCGGTAGGCTTAGCGGTAGGACTTCCATTATTTCATCAAATATCAACGATAAAGCCACTATTGTCCATTTTAAATTTGATCATAATAGTTTTCATGATCTACCCTATGATGGTAGGACTTAACTTTTCTGAACTTAAAAATATTCCAAAGATGTGGAAACAATTTGCGTTTGGTTTGATAGTTGGGCTTGTTTATGCCCCATTGTTAATGGCATTGTTGATAAAGATCATTCCTATGAATCCTGAAATTGCGTTTGGCCTAATACTTGTTTTTGCAGTGCCGTGTTCTTCAATGGCTATAGCGGCAACAGGTCTTTCCAAAGGCAACGTTGAATTGTCAACAATTCTTGTTGCAGTTCAATTTATACTCGCTTTGTTCGTTGTGCCGTTATGGCTTTCGATTTTTGGTTCAAGTTTTCACGTTGGTGTTCCGATGTTTGAAATAATACAAACTCTTATAATCATAGTTGCCATTCCAATGCTGCTTGGCTTTGCAACGAAATCAACGATAGAAATAAAAGGTGGTAAAAAAGCATTGTCTAAGGCACGTTCTTCACTTCCTGCGTTGTCTTTACTTGCTCTATTCATAATGATTTTCATGATTTTCATGGAACAAGCCCATTTGATAATAGCCCAGTGGCATTCTGTACTTGTAACAATAGCACCACTTACATTGTACTATGTGATCACGATTTTACTTTTGACCATTGTTGATCTGTTGATTAAAGTTAAATATCGCGATCATATGTCAATTGTTTTCACTTCTGTTGGTAAAAATGAAGGGACGGCAATGGCAATAGCACTTGCAGGCGGAATTGGCCTTGCAGCAGTTCCGGCTGCCATAGCGCCTCTTATTCAGGTTCCTTTACTTGCAACGTATCTCAAATTTCATTGGCAAATAGCCGGACTATTTTATAAAAGATCTCCACATCTTGTTAATAAATATGAATTACGTGAGATAAAAGAAATGGAAGAAGAATAAAAAAGGTGATGATGAGATTGTCAAGACCAAAAAAGTACAGAATGGTAGAATATAGCCTAAAGCCAATAGAATTTTTGCCTAACAGACCTATAAACGGTGAAATTGAACTTTCAATAGATGAACTTGAGGCTTTGCATCTTGCCGATATAGAAAAAATGCATCAGGTAGATGCCGCTGAACTCATGGGAGTTTCAAGACAGACGTTTGGCAGAATTGTGGATTCAGCGCACTCAAAAATTGCTGATGCCATTTTGAATTCGAAGATAATAAGAACAGAAAAAAATGCAAATTGTAAATTCGTACAGATCATGAAATGCGAGTCGTGTGGTAAGGTTTTTAGAATGCCAATTGATCATCAAGATCATGCCTGTCCATACTGCTCGAATGAGAACATTCATGCACTTTAATTGATTACTTTTTCCATTGAGGAGTGGTTTTTATGTCAAATTTGAGTAAGGTTTCGGAAAATATGAAAAAGTATTTGATACTTTATGCGATCGCGGCATTGGGGTTAGGCTGGATCTTGGGTATTGGATTGCCAAAGGTTGCAAATGATAACAAGTCTTTTTTTGCAAATCTTGTCATAGTATTCGTTTTTTTCATGATATATCCAATGATGATCAACATGGATTGGAAAGAGGTCAAGAGGTTGTTTAGAGACCCTAGACCTGTTCTTATGAGTCTACTTTATAACTACGCCATAACACCAGTAATAGCATTCATACTTGCAATTCTCTTTTTAAGAAGTGATCCTGATCTTTCTCTTGGTTTCATGCTTGTCATGCTTGTGCCAGTTGGTTCTTCGAGTGTTGGTTATACTGGAATAGTCAAGG
>JAVRKN010000140.1:0-4088 GCA_031962405.1 Athalassotoga sp.
GCCGGAGCCAAAATTCGGAATTTGAAGAAGATTTAGTATATAATCCTTAAAAAGGATGGTGATGGATGTGAAAAAGATCATTTTGTTTGTCTTGGTAATCACGATTTCAACTTTAGTTTTTGCCACCACAAACATAACCGTTTGGTTCAGTTGGGAGGGACAAAAAGAATTTCAATCTCTTGTCAACAATTTCAACGCTTCCCAATCTAATTATCACGTTAACTTGGTTTACATTCCAAACATGACGCAGAAACTCCAGATATCTTTGAGCGCGGGTACATCCTTACCGGACGTGGCCCTTGTCAGAAATGACGTTATAGGAATGCTTGCGAATGCTCAAGCCATAACGCCGGTGGGCAGCGTTGATGCTTTGCAGGCTTTCGTTAAGTCCTTTGAATTGAATGGTAAACTTTACGCGTATCCTTATTACGCCGATCTTCAGGTTGTTTATCTCAACAAAAAATTGTATGATGGTCAAATTCCAAATTACAATTGGACGCTTTCTGATTTAGAACATATAGCCTCCAAGATAAAAGATAATGGTCACGTTGGCCTTGCCATGAATGCTAACTCATCGTACTTTTTTAACTCCTTTTATGCCGGCTTTAACGGTGGAATAATTCCTTTAAAAGATGGGATCCCAATTGTGGATAACAGCGGTACGATGAAAGCATTTGAATTTTACAACCAGATTTTCAACGTGGAGAAAATAGCGGTTTCTTACAACAAGTCTGCCTTGATAGAGTCTTTTAAATCGGGAAGGGCAGGAATGCTCATTCAAGGATCATTTTTAATTCCTGATTTTCTCTCTTCTAAACTTGATTTTGTCGTATTGCCTTATCCCAATCTTGACGATGGCTCGCCAATACCGCCAACTTTTGATGCCAAAGGTTTTGTCGTTTTCAAAGATAGTCCTGCCGTCAAAGCCTTTATCGATTACATAACCTCTTCAAAAAATGAAGAGTACTTCTGCGATCCAACCTACAAATTGCCGGCCAACATCGATGCAATGCACGCGCTTGAAAATTCAAATAAATCTTTTGAGGTTTTGGACATAAGCGCGCAAAAAGGTCTTGTACTTCCAACAACTACGATATTCAACGATGCTTATTCAAATGCCATAACGACTGCTTTGCAGCTTTACTTATCCGGCCAGATGCCTTTGAATGAGGCGCTTTCTAAGGCTCAAGAATACATAAATTCGCAGGCTAAATGACCTTTTTTTGGTTACTCTTTTCTGTAAGTCTCATATTTTTTCTTGTTTTTGTTGTAAGGGCAAAGCCTATTTACACCTTTGCCCTTGCAATTTTACTCTTTACAGTTAATTTTTTCCCCTTCTTGTGGGGGATAGGTATATCTTTTTTTGACTTTTTCCCTCCAACGATGAAATTCGTCGGATTTAAAAATCTCACGGGAGCCTTTTTAGATCCGGGCTTGATCCTCTCTGCAAAGATAACGGCTCTTTGGGCCATGATCTCGATGTTCATAGAGATTTTGATCTCTTACTCGATAGCACTTTCTCTCTATTCCATAAAAAAGGTTTCTGGCTTACTTTACACCGTCGTGCTCATACCATGGGCTGTGCCTGCTTACATAAGTGTGATTTCGTGGACCTCTCTCATCGAAGGGTATGGTGGAGATTCATTTCTGTCTCGAATTTTCCATGTAACTTTCAACCTGAGCACAAACATACCGGCCGCATTTTTGTGGAGTGCCTTTGTTGCCGCATGGCTTGGCATCCCCCTTATGACGATTGTCATATTGAGTTCTCTTCAAACACTGCCACCTCATCTGAGAGATCTGGCCGAAATGGAAGGAGCAAGTGCTTTCGAAAAAGCGATTAACGTTTATATACCGCAAACCCTACCGATAGTTTTTCCTTACATGTTCATAATATTTCTTGAATCGTTGAAAGAATTTTCGACCATTTTTCTCATGACTGCCGGCGGACCTGCCATAGTTTCGGGCTTTGGAAATCAATCGATCATCGGTGCTACAACGGTTTTGGGCATGCTCATGTACGATAAATTTTCCATCACGCAAAATTATGGCGTTCTTGGCGCTTACTCAGTCGCAATAGGGCTTATAATGCTTTTGCTCGTTATAATCGGGTGGAACTACAGATCATCAAAAAAGAATGGAAATTTGATCCTCGCCATCATCGTTGCTCACATCATTTTTGACCTTTGGGGTATGGGTTCAGGAATTTTTGGTATACTGCCAATCATATTTTACGCGATCGCTTTCTTTGTGTACATGAAAAGATCAAAAAAATTCAAAAGATTTGTACTTGTTGGGGCGTCTTTCGATCTGCTTTTTTTGATTCTTTCTATCGACCATTCAGGCTTCTCCGGTGTTAGCATATCGGCAATAATTTCTTTTATAGTGGCACTGACGATCATTTTTGAGGGTAGAATTTACACAAGCGTCTTGAGGATACCTGATTTGCTTTGGAAAATTTTGAAGGTTTCATGGCTTACGATATGGTCGATCGTCATTTTCTTACCGATTTGGAATGTTTTTGTCATGGGGTTTTCAAAAGAAAACATTCTTCCCATATCCAACCTTTTGCCACGTGATTTCACTTTAAGCAATTTTACAGAACTTTTTTCGAATTACAACTTCGGTCAGGCCATTTTAAACAGCATTATAATTGGAATCATGGCAATTTTCATCGTTTTAATTACGGTTTTTCCAGCCACATATGCAGCATCGCACTCAAAAAGGGCCTCAAGTATAGGTGCTTTGTTGTTGATATCATCTTTTTTCACGGGCATGCATACCATGATACCTTTAGCGATTACTTTCAGATTTTTGGGCCTTCTCGATACTTTTTTTGGCGTTTCGATCGTGATCGCCATGCATGCAAGTGTCATATCTTACTTCCTGCTTTATCCTTTTCTTTCAGGTTTACCGAAGAACTTAGATGAGGCGGCCAAAATCGACGGTGCCAATGGATTTACAAGGATGATAAAAATTGCTTTGCCTTTGAGTTTACCAGCCCTATGGACTATAATAGTTTTTGTATTTATTGACAGTTGGAGCACTTTTGTCATTCCTTTAATTTTTCTGAGTTCACAGAGTTTATACCCCGTATCAATGACCATGTACAATTTGGTTGGGCAATATGGTCTTACATATTCAAAGTGGAACCTTTTCGGCGCTGGGGCCGTGATAAACGTATTTGTCATTTTGATAGTATTTTTGATAGCGCGGAAGTCGATAATGAACGGCATAATATCTAAAAATGGGGTTGATGATTGAATGGAACTTTTTGGACCTTTGAAGTCGAACCAAATAGAGATTGATCAAGAAGATGTTGATAAATTAACTCTATACGTTAAAAAACTCGAAAAATGGAATGGCATTCACGCTTTAACTTCAGTCTCTGCAAGAGAGATACCTTATGTCTTTGTCGTTGAGCCTATATTGGCAGCAATATCAATTTCAAGACTCGTTACTCCTAAAGAATGTTTAGACATGGGAACTGGCTTTGGAAATCCTGGTATCGCAATGTCGGTGTATTTGAAAAGCACAAATTTTTTGCTTGTTGATTCGTCTCAGAAGAAAACGGCACTTTTGCGTCAAGTTGTTCAAGAGGCCAAATTGGAAAGAGTCAACGTTTTAACCTCAAGGCTTGAAGATGTTTCAGATAGAAGGGCATTCGATCTTGTCGTCTCAAGGGGCATAGGTCCTCTTGAAAGAACTCTTGATTACGCAAATGAGTTCGTCACAGATGATGGAATTGTGGTCATTTTTAAAGCAAAATTGGAACCTTCAGAAATTTCATCGGTAAAAAATCCTTCGATCTTTTTTGACAGGGTCATCAATTTAAAGATTGCTTATCCCACAAAGGAAGTTTCAAGATTCTTGCTTGTTTATCGAAGATTATCGCGATAAGGATCGATAAAATAGCGTGTGGCAAATACAGTGACGCGTAACGCGTGACGAGTGATCGGCAAAAACAGCATATAGCCTATGGCGTATAGCATATAGCAAAGACAGGGAATAGACATTAGAGATTAGAGAATAGAGATTAGGGATTAGTGAGCGGTAACTTGGCGGAGGGCAGGATGCCCTCGAGATGA
>JAVRKN010000141.1:0-4077 GCA_031962405.1 Athalassotoga sp.
GCCATATATGTGATATGATCGATTTAGGTACATAAAATCAAAGATAGAGGGGTGATTTTTGTGAGAAAAATTGTAATTTTAATCGCTGGGATTCTATTTTTGACCATCTTCGCTTTTTCAACTCCCAAGATCGTCTTAAACATGGTTCAAGTTTTTACAAGCCCAAGCAGGACGGAAATACTCCAAAACATAATAAATCAATTTGAAGCGCTACACCCAGATGTTCAGATAAACCTTATATCTCCACCTTATTCAACGGCATATCAAAAAATTTACCTCATGCTAAGCACAAATCAGCCACTTGATATCGTAGAAGTAGGAGATTGGTCATTGGAGGGCGTGGTTGAGTTGGGAAAGCTTGTTGATTTGCGCCCATATATCGCAACGTGGGATGCTTCGAAAGACATAGTGCCCGGTTTGATGCAGGCAGTCAGTATTACAGGCGGAATTCCTTACATAATACCAAACGGCGTTTACGCAAAGGCCTTGTTTTACAGGCCAGATGTGCTTGCTAAGTACGGCATAACTGTTCCTCCAAAAACGATGGATGAACTTTACGCAGATTCTCTTAAAATAACCGATCCAAAGAAAAATCAGTATGGTTTTGATTTCAGAGGCACAGGTCTTCCAACGAACTTCATAGACATAATAACGACTTCTTACATCAACGATATTGATCCCGCCAACATGTACAAATTGACAAATGGGCAACTTTGGTTTAAAGACCCCCGAGCGCTTGAGGGTTTGAAAAGGTACATAGATTTTTACAAGTACACAGCGCCAAAAGATTCTATAAATTGGGGATTCGATGAGCAGGTTAACGCCTTCGTTGCCGGTATTACGCCATTCTTGTTTCAAGATCCTGATACAACGGGCCTTTTGAGCACGATGCTTAAGCCCGATCAATGGATGACCGCTCCACTTCCAGTGGGCCCTTCAGGTAAGGTATACCCAAGTTACGGCTTCGGAGGTTGGGGAATAACCACATATTCGAAAAATAAGGATATGGCATGGGAGTTCATAAAATTTTTCACGACCCCAAAAATTTCTGCTTACTTTTGTAAAGATTATGGAGCCTTGCCCGTTCTGACTTCTGTCTACAGTTCAGACCCTTATTTCAGTCAAGGCGTTTTTAAGGCATGGCAATACATGTTTGAACATCCAGAAACTTACGTTTTCACCTCTTACCCACTTAACAACAAAAAGTGGACAGAGTGGAATGAGTATCAACAGGACACAATGCAGCAAGTCTTGCTTGGAAATATGACTCCTCAAGAGGTACTTAACAAATGGTACGACTTTTGGAAAGACGCCTTTTCAATGTAAAAAGAGGGGCTAAGTCTGCCCCTCTTTTCATTTTTTGGATGATTCTCCCTGTGATATTGATCATATCGATCTTCACCTTTTATCCAACCATCAATGGAATTATTCTTGCCTTTGAAAATTATTCAGTTTTCAATTTTTCAAATGTGCATTTTGTTGGTCTAAAAAATTTCGCAAAAGTGCTTTCAGACCCGCTTTTTTGGACGGCCCTCTGGAACACGCTATGGTGGATAATATTATCTGTGACCTTTCAGTTTGTTTTAGGATTTGGTCTTGCGCTTTTGATGAGAGAACCTTTCAAAGGTCGTGGTATCTACGCAGGCCTTGTTTTTTATCCTTGGGCTTTGTCTGGTTTTGCGATAGGAATATTGTGGTCATGGCTTTTAAACGCGCAATTTGGATTCATAAATGATATTCTTATAAAACTTCACCTTGTCTCTCAAGGAATAAATTTCCTATCAGATCCATCTTGGGCATTTTTCTCAGTTGTAGTAGTTAACATATGGTATGGAATACCATTTTTTGCCATAATGCTGCTTGCAGCCCTTCAATCGATTCCACAAGAACTTTATGAATCGGCTGAAATTGATGGGGCTGGCATCTTCTCAAAATTTTTTCACGTCACCATTCCATACGTAAGTTCAACCATCTTCGCAACCTTACTCTTGAGGGTTATATGGGTTATGAACTTTCCGGATGTGATATACGGGATGACTCGTGGAGGGCCAGGTGGGACTACAAACATTCTTGCAACGTACATGATAAACATCGTTTACTACAAAAACGATTACAGCCTTGCTTCTGCAGTTGGAGTTTTCATCATCACAATTCTTACGATCTATTCGATTTTCTACCTTAACTTTGCTTCAAAACATGGAGCAGGTGAATTTTGATGAAAAAATCAAGAAAATACAGGATATTCAGGTCAATTATGCTTTTAATTTATCTTATCGCAGCAATCGTGCCAATTTATTGGATAGTTTTAACATCTTTTAAAACTCCTGCCGATCTTTATGCCTATCCAATAGTTTATTTTCCCAAAGTTCTGACATTTTCCAATTACACTTATCTTTTTAGTTTTGCGCACTTTTTGATTTATTTCAAAAATAGCCTTTTGATCTCGTTGATCTCCTCTTTGATATCCACGACCATTTCCATACTCAGTGGATATATACTCGCAAGATACCATTTCAAATTAAAAAATCTTCTCATAGCACTGCTCTTTTTTTCACAGATGATACCGGCGTACCTTTTGATGGTTCCTCAGTATTCGATGTTCTCAAAATTAAATCTTATAAACAGCCTTACAGGTCTTGGGATTCTTTACGTCAACATAGCGGCCGCCTTCAGTACGATAATGGCCCGCAGCTTTTTTGTTAGAATTCCAAGAAGTCTTGAAGAAGCCGCAATGATCGACGGTTGCTCGAGAATAAGTGCACTTTTCAGGATAGTTGTCCCGCTTGCGATGCCAGGTATTGCCGCCATTTTAAGTTTTTCATTCATAAACGATTGGAATGAACTCTTCACAGCCGCTCTTTTTTTGAACTCAGATGAGAAATACACCGTGCCAGTCGCACTTTATTCTTTCATCTCGAAAGCTGGCATTCAATGGGGAGTTTTAAGCGCCGGCTTAGTCGTGGCCTTATTGCCTACGATAATAGTCTTTGCTTTCATGCAAAGGTTCATAATATCTGGCCTTACACAAGGGGCCTTAAAAGAATAGGAGGATAATATGAAGATATCGGATGTGAAATTTGAGATCAAAAGGTATGAATATCATGAAACATTCCATATAACTGGAAGTTCAAGAAATAGCGCCGAAAACATAGAGATAAAGCTTTTACTTGACGATGGTACCGAAGGCATGGGTGAAGCATCGCCATCTTACAGAGTCAACGGTGAAATTGCTTCGGTACTTGCAGGCTTTGAGTCAAGCGTTAAAGAGATGATCAAAGGTCTCGATGTCAGAGATTACGCGAAAATCTTCAAAATCATGGACGGACTTTCAAAATCGGCCCCGAGCATCAAAGCGGCAGTTCAATATGCAACTTTAGACGCACTTTCTAATTCAATTGATCTCCCAGTTTACAAAATTCTCGGCGGAGCCAAAGAAGAGATCGAAACAGACAAGACCATTTCCATAGACGCTTTGGAAAAAATGGTCAAAAAAGCCTCAGAGGCCTTCTCTCAAGGATTTAAAGTTTTAAAGATAAAAGTCGGAGAAAATCTCAAAGAAGATATGCAAAAAATGCTTGCCATATCCAATGAAACAAAAGATGCACAATACGTCATAGATGCAAACCAAGGATATTCCCCAAAAGAAGCCATTCAATTTGCGAAATTTCTTTACCAAGAAGGAATAAATGTAAAGATCTTCGAACAACCGGTGATATGGAATGACTTTGAAGGATTGAAACTCGTGAGGTACAACTCTCCAATACCGATTGCGGCGGATGAAGGAGTAAGAACGAGGTATGATGCTTACAGATTGATAAAAGAAGATTGCGCTGACTTCATAAACGTAAAGATAATGAAATCAGGTATCTCCGATGCTCTTGCCATAATAGAAATGGCAAAAAGTGCCAACGTTGGTCTTATGATAGGATGCATGTCCGAGTCGAGCCTTGGAATAAATCAAAGCGTTCACCTTGCAGCCGGTACAGGTGCTTTTGCACATTGCGATCTTGATTCTCACCTTTTAATTGCAGAAAAAACATTCAGAGGAAAGTTTAGACAAATTGGATCTGAAATTAT
>JAVRKN010000142.1:0-3996 GCA_031962405.1 Athalassotoga sp.
TATGCGCCATGGGGGCTATATTGGTTTAGCATGATTATATCATTTTTGATTCATGTCTTCTCTTATTTATTTCAGGACCAACTTTACACAAACTCTGAAAGAGGCTCTACTTTTCCAATTGAAAAAGGTCTTGAAGTTCTTCATCTGAAAGCTCGGTGATCCACTTTTCACCAGTTGTAATGATGGAATTGGCAAGTTTTTGTTTCTTTTGTATCATTTTATCTATTTTTTCTTCAAGGGTTCCAATGGTTATCATTCTGTGTATGACGACGTTTTTAGTTTGTCCTATTCTGAACGTTCTGTCTGTACCTTGATTTTCCACAGCTGGATTCCACCACAAATCGTAATGAATAACATGGTTTGCTGCCGTGAGATTTAAGCCTGTTCCACCAGCCTTTATGGTTATTATCATGATCGGATAACAATGTTTTTCCTGAAAATCTTTCACCATTTCCGTTCTTTTTCTTCGGGATAAACCACCATGGAAAAATAACGGCTCCACTTTTAAAGAATTTTTCACCATTTCAAATAGAATCTTTCCCATTTCCCGGTATTGAGTAAATATTACAGCTTTTTCGTTGTTTTCAAGGATGTTTTTCAATATTTCAATCGTTCTTTCGGCCTTTCCGGATGCAGATGGAATGGGAACGCCGTTTTTTGTGTAGTTGATTGGGTGATTACATACCTGCTTTAGAGATACCAAAAGCCTGAATATGGCTCCCTTTCTTTCCATGTCTCCAATTTCACCAAATATTTTTTTCGATTCGTTTTTAACGATCTCTCTGTACAAAGAGGCTTGCTCCTCTTTTAGCTGAACGTATTCATTTGATACGATTTTTTCCGGCAGATCTTTTATTATGGTTTTGTCAGTTTTAAGCCTTCTCATGAGAAAAGGAGCGGTTACCTTTTGCAAGCGTTGCGCGACTTCCAAATTTCCGTATTTTTCTATAGGAATGGAGAATTCTTTGATGAACTTTTCCCTGTTTCCAAGATAACCCGGCATTAGAAAATCAAAGATACTCCAAAGTTCTAAAAGACGATTTTCTATTGGTGTCCCGGTTAAGGCTATTCTTCCATGAGATTTAAGGCTTTTTACCGCTTTGGTCTGAGAAGCGTTTGGATTTTTCACATTCTGAGCTTCATCTATTATTATGAGTGACCACTTAACGTCTTTTAACTTCTTTGCATCGCTTCTCACAACGCCATAAGTTGTCAGAACGATGTCCACGTCACTAATTTGAAGCTTCCTAAAAGGTCCATAATAAATGCTTACGTTGAGTTTAGGAGCAAATCTTTCAATTTCGTTTTTCCAATTTTCAACAAGCGTTAGAGGAGCAACAACAAGGGCGGGGCTTTTCAGTTTTTTGTTCTCTTTTTCCTTTAAAACCGTGGAAATGGCTTGAATGGTTTTGCCAAGTCCCATGTCATCGGCTAAACAAACTCCAAGCCCTTTTTCTAAATAGGTGTAAAGCCATTTAAAACCTCTTTCTTGATATTTTCTCAGTTGAGTGTTTTTTAAAGTTTTAGGTGGCCTTATATTTTTGACTTTTCGGAAACTTTTCAAAAATTCTTTGAGATCCTTGGAAAAATCTATCTTTACTCCACCGAGTTCTCCACCTAAAATGGCTTGCACGGCTTCGTAATTGGAAATGGAGGGGATGCCTTCTTCTATTCTTTTCACAATCCTGTGCAATTCATCTGTGTCCACCAAAAGATATTTGTTTCTCAGTTTTATTATTTCACTTGATTTTTTTGACAGTTTTAACAGTTCATAAAATGAAATTGTTTCTCCATCAATGGATATTTCCCAATTAAAATCTAAGAGTTCAGTCAAATTCATATAAGTTTTCTTCCAATTACCATTTTTCAAAGATGCGTTTAAGGTTAGCGACGGCTTCAAAATATTTTTGAATTCCTTGGGAAGAAGCACTTTCACTCCAAGTATTTCAAAGATAAAACGTCCCTTTGTTATAAATTTTCCAAGTTCTTCCAATGTCAGGCTGATCGGTTTTTCATACTTTGCAACTTTAGCCGTAAAAGGACTGTACTTTGCTATTATGCCAAGTTGTTTCATGATGTTCTCTTTGTCGGCGAAACTGGCGTTTGAATTTCTGAATTTAGAAAAAGTCATGGGAGATTCTAATGGATCTTGATTGTTTTGTACTCCCAGATGAAGAGTGAATTTGTCATTTTTGCCCTGTTCTTCTATTAAAACAACTATTGAGTAGTTTCCCCCTCCCACGTAAAACGGTTCAAGCCAGTTCGATACGCTTGTAAAAATGTGCTTATCCTCAAATTTTTTGACTTCAAATACCTCTCCGTTGAAAAAGGTTTTTGTTATCTTGTCCTCTTTAGGAATGTTCAGGCTTTTTATGTATTCACTAAGAATCAGAGATACTATGTAATCGGCAACTAAATTTCTTTTCAAAATCATTCCATCTTTATTTACGACAAAATATTTGGGAGCTATCGAATTCAAATAATCTAAATAAGCTCTTACAGCGTTATCATGTAAAGCAGGATGATATTCTATTTTGAAATCTCCATTTTCGTTGATTTTCACTGCTTTTGGGATTATTGCTCCCATTTTTAGGAGTGTGTACGAAAAGGCAAAAGCTTTTTTGAAAAATCGAACGGATTTGCTGTCGTTTTTATTATCAAAGACAGAGATCCCACTCATGAAATTGTAAAAAGTGGAAAAAGGAATTTTCTTCTTCGAGAATGGAAGTTCAGTGATATCCCCGTTTATTTTAATAAATGGGCCATCAGGTAAATACAGTACTTGAAATTCTGTCTCTTTCAAGTAAGGAGATTTGGTCTCTCTAAAAAGCTCCTTTTGCGTTTGAACAATGAGAAACGTTTTATAAAATTTTTTAAGAATTTCTTTGAAGTTTCCTTTCTGGTAAAAAGGAGGATTGTCTTCCAGAATACGCAGGCTTTTTTCCACATCATATTCTTCCTCAGGTAATGCCGGGGCTTGCATCTCCTTGGTATCACGAACTTGAGTTTTTCCAATGAACATACTATCGTTCTTTTTTCCAACGATCTTAGCCATATCCATAAGTCGATCTTTAGATACACCGTGCAGTTCGAAAATCAAAAATGGATCCTTGTCCAATTCTTGAGCAATTATGTAATAAACCGCGGCAAGGTGCTTACATGGATTTGCCCAATCAGGACATGTGCACTCCGCGTCAATCTCTTTCCACGATCTTGGAAAAAGATGAACGCCCTTCTCTTCTAAAAGCTCGTTCAGTTCTTCGGGAAGATTACCAACAAGAAGTTGTGACGCCAGATCCGGCCTTAAATTTATAATTTCTTGTATCTTTTCTATTTCTTTTACCCCGAACAAATTCATTCTGATCTTTTCCCTGTAAGGTCGTGGGCGTGTTCCTTGGACTCTGGCATTTACAACAGCATCGCTGGAAATGTTGATGCTTATCACGTGTCCATTTTTCGCATAACTTCTACCCCGTGGTAATCTGTTGGTATCTTCATCTATGCTTTCAAGCGCCTTTATCCATTCTTTTCCCCACCAGGTTTTTCCAAATTCATATTTTCTTCCCATTTTTCAACACCTTTTGAATAGTATGACAATCAAAATAAAATTATACAGCTCATCCTCTGCGTCAATGTTACAAAGCATTTCAAAAAGAAATTAAATCTCACCCTCGAAGTACTTGTCAGAACATATGAGCTTTCCATCTGGAAATTCAAAATACGAGGTCGAAAGACACAGGACGTGTCGAGAAAGCGAAGCACTCACGGATAAGTGTCTGAGCGTGCTTCATGTTTGTAAACAATCATTCCGTGCTTGACACGGAATCTTGTTTTGTACTGCTATCTTATTGGAGATCCTGGATTGTTTCTTCGAAACTTTCAGGATGACGTTAAGGTCAAAGACTCCAAATAGAAGGCGCATCCGTTCTGACAGGACTTCGAAAAAATTGTCTTTTGTAATGTTCACGCACAAAATGAGTAATTACTTGCTTTTTA
>JAVRKN010000143.1:0-3990 GCA_031962405.1 Athalassotoga sp.
GCCCTGGTATGATCATACCCGACCCTGTCTTGCCCCCTCTCTAAAGCGCGATCTTGAGAGTTGAAATTTTCCTTATTTTGATATGATTTGCGCGTTTGAGTTTAAAAAGGCGATCCTGAAACGAGTCAGGGTGGCATTGAATTGTTGCATATCACGTTTGGGTGTTTTTTCTGTTCACTGATCAAGCGTTGATCCTCGCTTCGTTGCGGAGGATTTCTCTGGGGCATCATGTTCTCCGCTAAGATTCGGAATTTAAAGTTTGTTTAGTATATTTTTTGTTTTTTCTACACCCGTGATATAATTTTAGAGGTGGTGGAGTTCACCTAAAGCTTTAAAGCCAATGACTCCTGTAAGTGGAGTCATTTTTGTTTGGAGGTAAATAAATGGACATCGTCGATTTGAAAGATCGTATCGTAAAAAATATTTCCAAAGTCATATTCGGGAAGAGTTCTGTAATTGAAAAATTGTTGATCTCCTTCATGATAGGAGGCCACGTGCTCCTTGAAGATGTGCCAGGTACGGGAAAAACTGTGCTTGCAAGGGCCTTTGCGATCTCGCTTGGACTGAACTTCACGCGCGTCCAATTTACACCAGACTTGCTTCCTACAGATCTCACAGGTCTGTCAATTTACAACAGAGACAAAGGAGATTTTGTGTTCAAGGCTGGTCCTGTTTTCACCGACATACTGCTTGCAGATGAAATAAACAGGGCCACCCCAAAAACTCAATCTGCACTTCTCGAAGCGATGGCAGAAAATCAGACCACGATAGACGGCATTACCCACAAACTCAGCGATAACTTCTTCGTCATGGCAACTCAAAATCCAATCGAATATGAAGGTACCTTTCCACTTCCAGAAGCCCAACTTGATAGATTTGCATTCATGCTGAAAATAGGCTACCCCGATCGAGAGATGGAAATGGAGATGCTCACTTCGCAAATGGATCATCATCCCATAAATGACATAGAGCCTGTGCTCAATCCCGAAGAAGTTAGATTTTTGAGAAATGCCGTAAGAGAAGTTAACGTTGACGATACCGTAAAAGATTACGTCGTTTCCATAGTCTCCCATACACGATTTAACAAAGATCTTTACCTTGGCGCAAGTCCCAGGGCATCTCTTAACCTTATGAGAGGTGCAATGGCAAGAGCACTTTTGGAAGGGCGCAACTACGTTATCCCAGATGACGTTAAGATGATCATGAAAGAGGTTCTGTACCATAGGCTCATACTTACCTCTGAAGCGCGCGTGAGAATGAGAAAGGTTGACGATGTGCTTGAAGAGATCGTCAACGAAGTGCCACTGCCGGTGATTAAAAAAGATGAGGTATGAATTTTCCCCGCTTATAGCATTCACAATCCTTTCGATCTTGGCAATCATCATAGCCTTTGGATCGTTCAGCATAACGCTTGTCGCAATCGATGTTGCCTTGTGGATTTATTTTGCCGTCAGTGTAAAAACAGTTAAATCTTTGGAAGTATCATCTTCAGTCTTCCCGATAAGAGTCTTCACAGACGATGAGGTGATGTGCGATACAAAGATAAAAAATCCATCAAAATACCTACTTTCCAACGTTGAAATCCAAGATCTTTCTTCGGATGGCTACATATTCAATGGCTCAAAAGAAATCTCGGGTTCTATTCCACCAGGTCACACGATTTCACTTTCATACATCATGAAATTCCGCACAAGAGGAGAGCACTATTTTTACGGCATAAACATTCATGTCGAAAGCACACTGAAACTTTTTTCGATAAAGAGGCAAATTGAAACGGAAAGAAAAATCCTTGTCTTCCCAAAAATTTTACCAATAGATGAACTGAAAACCACCCTCATAGATCCGGTATCTGGAAAAAAGACAGATTTTAAAATTCTTGAAGATTCAAGCCACATAGTGGGCATACGCGAATATGCTGGAGAGCCCTTTCAAAGGATACATTGGAAAGCAAGTGCCCATACGGGTGATCTTATGGTTAAAGAATATGAATACACCGGCTCTTCCAAGATAAGAATGTACGTAGACTACAATTTACCAAAAGAAATATACGCAAGAGGCGTGTGGGCGCACATGAGAAAAGATTACGAAGAATATGCCTCAATGGCTTCCTCAGGAATTGTGAAATACCTTTACGATAAGGGCATGCCCATAACGCTTAAAGTGCTTGGCGACAAACTTTATACCGTAGATCAAATCGAAAGAGATTACATCCCTTATCTCGATGCGCTTGCCATAGCAAAAGGCACAGATGATCCACCCGACGATCTTACGCTTCAAACACAAATCATGGGCGATATCTTTTCGATGTCAAGAACGACAACTGTTATCATCATATCGATGTACCTTACAGACAGTGCAATCCCAAAATTGCTCACCGTAAAGTCAAGAGTTGCGCGACTCATGGTCTTTGTCATCCCTTACGGATTTAGAATGCCTTACGATAAAAAGTACGATACCTATTCTGTTTTGCCTCGAGAAGTGCAAAAGTTAAGAGATCAAAGTGCCATTCTCGTTGAAAATAACGTGATGGTTCACGTCATGATGGATAACGAATCCCTCGATGAGGTGATAAAAAGATATGACAAGACAATGGAAATTCTTTAATCTTCTCTGGCTTACGGCCTTTTTGATGCTTTTGTCTTACCTTCTTGGAATATTCACGATTGGCCTTGCCTTTTTGGTCGTGGCTTTTTTATTTGTATGGATATTCTCAAGGGCAAAGGTAGAAGCAGCATGGCTTGCGTGGGTGATACCTTATTTTCTTGTCATGATCTTCTTTCTCTGGATCTTTAATGGAGGAAATCCACTTCACTTTTTCTTTTACGAATTTTGGGTGTCTTTGGATAACTGGCTATCATATCCTGTAAAGCCATTGGGCATGGCTGTAATACTTTTTGTGATTTCTTACGTTGTGATATACCTTAATTCGAAAACGATGATGAAAAAATTCAACGCATCGATAGCGCTTATGATCATAGCCGCAATAATTGGAATCGCTTCACAATTTGTAAATCCATTCGTCACAATTGGCATGATAATGCTCTTTTTATTTTCACTCATCCTCAACTCTTTGTACCGCGATCAGATCATAAATAAATCGATATTCCGTTTTGTTGGAATCGTTGCGCTCCTATCTTTGCTTGCATTTTTTATAGGGCTTGCCTTTCGGCCATCATCGCCAATGGGTTCATTTTTCAACGCACTTTTGATTTCAAAAACGCCATCGGCGACAGCCACGCACCAATCTTTGCCAAACAAAACGATTGTCGTGCCCGTTGCGCCCTTGCCTCAAGCAACAAGCACTAAAGCGTCATCTAGCCCTGATCTTGGCATTTTCTATACCATCATCGTCGATGCAACCGGTGTGGTTGTCATATCCGTAAGTGCGGTGATGATTTTTTTGATGATCAAATACAGACAACGCAAAAGAAAAAGAAAGAGAGACATAAAAACAATCATCTTTATCGCATGGATAATCGTATCGATACTATTTGTCTTCGTTTCAGCACTCTATGGTTTTGGATTGCTCAACCCTGGCAAAGTGAATTTGCCTGGAACAATTGAGCATCAAAATCCCACAAGCAGTGGACTTACAGTCGTCGCTTCCAAAGTTGCAGCACCTCACACAAGTCCTCATGAAGGAAATTCGATCCTTTCAAATCCCATTTTTCTTGGAGCCGTGATCATGATAGCCGGCGTCTTTGCAATCTTTATGATCTATTACATCTTAAAATATGGAATGCCCTTGGGCGCCAAAGAAACATCTGAAGAAGATAATGAGAAAAGTGCAGATTTCGATTTTCAAAAAGAGAATTATGCTTTTAAAGGCACACCAGAAAAGGTGGTTTTATTCTATTACAAATTGTTGAGAAAAAAGATCGGAGATCCAACTGAAACGCCCTATGAATTTTTAGAGACGTTGAAAGAGAGAATTGGAGAAGATAATGCCAAAAAAATAACGAATATCTTCGTTAAATTAAGATACGCACA
>JAVRKN010000144.1:0-3936 GCA_031962405.1 Athalassotoga sp.
AAGGGTAGAGTAGTTTTATCTTCATGCCCTTTTTCAAAACAATTGAGTTTCTCCAAAGATTCGTTATGACATTTCTTTTACCTTTTGTCACAAAGTTATGTAAAGTCATCGCCTCAGAATGAATTCTTTTGAGAAGGTGAGAAAGATCGAATTCCTTTCCAGTTATTTTTTTCAAAGAAGTTGCATTTGGCACATCTTGAGGAGCATCGTTGTTAACGTTTAACCCCACTCCAACAACGATTTCCTTTTTATCACCGTGATGTATTATTTCAGTTAAAATTCCCCCAACCTTTTCTTTTCCGTGGTAGATATCATTTGGCCATTTGATCCCGACTTCATCGATCTTGAATTTTTTAAGCACCCTTACCACGGCGACCGCCATCATTTTTGTGTAAATATTTGGATCTCTAAGTGTTGCTGGCCTAAAAAATACAGAAAACCACAACCCACCTTCTGGAGAGTACCATACCCTTTCTCCTTTTCCATGACCGGCCGTTTGTTTTAAAGCCCATATGATATCACCATTTTTCAAAATATCTCTCATTCTTTTCGCAAGTTCATTTGTCGAATCGATTTCGTCATATGAATAAAGATGTTCCATCATGAAGGTCCTCCAAGATTGATTTTACCGTCCAAATGCACGTCAAGTTGATTGTAAGGTATGGAGATGTTGTTTTTCCTGAATTCTCTGAAAATATCAAGGCCAATTGCAATTTGGGCATCGAAATAGTTACTTCTTAGAACCCAGAAATGAACGGAAAAATTCACAGATGAACTTCCAAATCCATCAAATGTAACGTAATTTGAAACTATCGAAGAAGGATCACCTTTCACAAGCAATCCCTTGTAAACGAGAGGTTCTTCATCAAGCACCTTTTTAAGCAATTTGGGTATGATCTCCATCTTTTCGGGACTGAGAGAGTATGGAACACCTATGGGTATGTCTATTCTTCTGGCTAAAGTTGGCCAGTATTTCGTGACATTGGATGACCACACGGCGGAATTCGGTATGTGGATTCTCTTCCCATCCCACGTGTCTATAATCGTATGGTTAAACTGTACCTCACGCACCGTTCCGCTCATGCCATTTATATCAATTGCATCTCCCTCGTTGACGGCATCAGTTATTATAACCATAATGCCACTGAAAAAATTACTCAAAGGCGTCTGAAGGGCAAGACCTATTATGATACCAGCAACGCCCAAACTTGTCAACAGCGGCCAGAGGTTTATGTTGAACTCGCCTACTATCACCATTATGGCGCCAAAGATGAAAAGAGATTTGACAAGCGTCCTTGTGGTATTTGGGGCTTTAAGATTCTTGCCACTTACACGTGCCGCTTTATTTATGGCTTTGGCAACGAATTCTCCAAAATAATAAGCGAATACAAGTAAAGCAATTGCGACAACTATGCGAATGAAGTAATAGAAAAAAGTAGAACTTTCAAAGCCGAGAAAAAAAGTTGGAGTTGCCATCATCTATCTTCCTTGAAAATTTGGTCTTCTTGCGGAAATGTATGTGTTTTTACATCTTTTATGTAATTTGCAAGAGCCTTTTCAATCTCTGAATTAAGATTTGCGTATTGTTTAACGAACTTTGGAACCTTTCCATCGTTTATTCCAAGTAAATCGTGCCACACCAAAACTTGCCCATCACAGTATCTTCCCGCTCCTATGCCTATCGTTGGAATGGAAATCGATTCGGTGATTGCTTTGGCAGTTTCTTCAACTGTCAACTCAATGACCAAGGAAAAAATTCCCGCTTCCTCAAGAGCCTTTGCATCATTCATCATTCGTTCTGCGTCTTTGCCTTTGCCCTGCACTCTATATCCACCAATTTGATTGACGGATTGAGGAGTCAACCCAATATGTCCCATCACGGGAATTCCTGAATCGACAAGTCTTTTTACAAGAGGGACAACTCTTAAGCCTCCCTCAACCTTAACGCAATTTGCTCCAGCCTTCATCAAACGACCTGCATTCTTAACTCCTTCATCGTCTGATACCTGATAAGAGAGGAAAGGCATATCTCCTATGACGAAAGCATTGGGAGCGCCTCTTCTTACAGCCCGGATGTGCCTTTCCATATCTTCCATCTCTACGTTTAAAGTTGACTCGTATCCCAAGACGACATTGCCCAAAGAATCTCCAACAAGTATCATGTCAATTCCAACGCGCTCGCACACTTTTGCACTGAAATAATCGTAAGCAGTGACAACCGTTATGGGTTCTTTTCCCTTCATTTGAAGAATTTTAAGAATGTTCATCTTTCATCACTCTTTCTCTGAGAATCTGAGCAAATTTTCCGTAAAGTAAACCAATGTCGGGATCAAGATCCATAAGCGTCATTTTTTCCGCCTCAACGAGCTGATAATCTCCGCGCACAACTGGCCCAGTTAAAGCGCCTTTTATGCCCAAATTTTCAACATTTTCTATCGCTTGTTTTGCAAGATACAAAGAGATCATGCGCGAAATTTCTGGCTCTAACCCTGCCATTGAATAAAGTTCATTCGACACTTCCTGAATTCCAACCACAAAGTTAGATGCAAACACAGCGCCTATGTGGTAGAATATCTTGTTTTTCTCAGATATCTCGCTGAATTTAATGTTCAAGTTTTTGAAAAGTTCGCGTATGATTTCTTTTCCCTGATCATTTCCGTCAATCACGAAATAAACATTTTCCATTTCTTTCCATATCTGTGGATTTGCAAAAGAGGCATTGGGATGAATGGAAAAACGTCCTATCTGCATTTCATCACATTCTCTGAGTATTGAAGAGGGATAGGCTCCGCTGAAATGCCCCACCGCTTTAACGTCTTTAAGCCTCTCTTTAACCTTCAAAAAGCTCTGCCTTATCAAATCATCTTTGACACCGATAAGCACCACATCGCAATTTCCAATTTCATCTATGGTAGAAGGTGTACCACAGCCAATGAATTCAACGGCCTTTTTTGCCGACTCAATTGAAGAGTTGACAACGTGGCCTATTTGATTTCCCTTTGAAAAAAGGTATTTTCCAAAAGCCCTTCCAACTCTTCCAGCACCAATCAAATCAAATACCAACTTTTGCCTCCCTTCTATCTCATAAAAATTCCGTTAGCCTATAGATGAGATTCCTGCAAAGTCTTTTTCTGTAATCAGCACTTCCTCTTACATCATCTATGGGTTTGACCATTTCAAAGACCATAGACGATATCTCGCCGAGCAACTTTTCATTTAATTCTTTACCTTTGGCAAATGTTTCTATTTCATCCATTCTAAGCACCGTTGGCCCGACCGAACCAAAAGCAAGATGCATCTCATCGATGCGCTTTCCATTCATCCTTAAAAGCACACCCATGCTTGCTATCGCTATTGTCATAGAATTTCTCTGTCCAACCTTTTCAAAGTATCTGTGAGTCCAATCATTTTTAGGAATGAGAATACCCTTGACGTATTGTCTTTGCTCAATAAGAGTTTTTCCAGGTCCAACCACGAAATCTCTTACCTTTTGAATTTTACCATCTGAAAGTTCAACAGATGCATCCAAAAGATAAAGTGCGAGCAATCCATCTCCTGCCGGAGAGGCATTCATGATATTTCCAACTAGAGTCGCTCTGTTTCTTATTTGTGGAGAACCTATGGTTGAGATGACATCGTACAAGATGGGAAATTCAGTTTTTACAGGGGGGAAATCAAGCAATTCAGAATAACTCACATTTGATCCTATTGAAAGCACTTTACCATCGAATCCAAGCACGTGCAAAGTTGGGATTTTAAGAGTGCTGATGATTTTTTCTGGTTTAATTCTTCCCAATCTCATCTTTACGAGCAGATCTGTTCCTCCGGCCATGAGAAGAGATCCACCGTCAGAAAATTCATTTTTGAGTTCTCTTTCGTTTTTAGGGATCACGAATTTAAAACTCATCCCAACACGTCCCTTCTATCTAAATTTCG
>JAVRKN010000145.1:0-3931 GCA_031962405.1 Athalassotoga sp.
GGCATCATGCTCTCAGCTAAGATTCGGAATTTAAAGTTGGTTTAGTATAAATCTTTTAAGTTTCTTAATTTTAAAACGGAGGTGGTTGTATGAAGCATTGTTGGTTTTTATTTTTGGTAGTTGGGTTAACCTTATTTTCAGTTGTAACTTTGGCCTCAGTTCCAAATCCAGACACCGTCATTTACGAGCAAGAAAGGGCAGCAGAAACTCTTGATCCAGCCATGGTCATTGATACGGCCTCGGGAGAGGTGATCGATAACATATACCAGACTCTTATTACCTTCGATGGTACATTTTTAACGCGTTATGTTCCCGTCCTTGCCACAAATGTGCCATCCCAAAAAGATGGAACGATTTTGGACAATGGCCAAACTTACGTTTTTCATGTGAGACAAGGAGTTCATTTTCAAAATGGCGATCTTTTAACACCACAAGACGTAGTTTATTCACTTGAAAGATTCGTCGTAACTGGCATGGCTGGAGGCAACTCATACACCTTGACTGAGCCATTGCTTCCAAAGATAAATGGAAATTATGTTACTAACATCTCCCAATGGGCAGAAAAACTTGCCGGTGTCAATTCATGGAATGATTTGTTTGCAACAGGCACAACCATTCCCAAAAATGATGCGTACAAAAAAGCGCTCTTAGAGACTTTCAACCTTTTGGCCAAAGCCTTTGAGATAAAGGGAAATGACGTTATAATTCATCTTGCTCATCCATTCTCACAAGATTTGTTTCTTAATTATGTGGAAGGCATAGACATTTTGGACGAGAAATGGGCATCTGAGAATGGCGCTTGGCCAGGAACGGCAGACACGTGGTGGAAATATTACAACCCAAATCGTCAGGCAGATCCGCTTTATTCCATAACGAATGGTACAGGCCCCTTTGAATTGCAATCTTGGACTCAAGGAAGGGAAGTCGTGTTAAAGCGTTTTGATGGTTACTGGCAGGCACCTGCGAAGATAAAATACGCCGTGATAAAGACAGTTACTGAATTCACGACAAGAAAGCTTGATCTGATGCGTGGCGATGCCGACATAATCTCTGTGCCGCCGGCTTACATTCCTCAGGTTCAAAATATTCCTGGGGTAAAAGTTTCTCAAAATATACCAGAACTGGCTCAGTACCAGTTATCATTCGCCTTCAGCGTTAATCCAAATAGTCAATACATATATTCTGGAAAATTAGACGGAAATGGCATACCTCCAGATTTCTTTTCAAATTTAGACGTTAGAAAGGGCTTTGAATATCTCTTTCCACATCAGACTTACGTGAAAGACGTATGGAATAATCTTGGAATAGTACCAAACAGCCCTATTTGCACGGGCCTCATAGGTTATGATCCCGATATTCCTGAGTACCATCAGGATCTGGCAAAGGCCGCAGCATATTTCAAGAAAGCCTACAACGGAGAGGTGTGGAAAAAAGGTTTCAAATTTGCCATAATCTACAACTCCACGGATCCAACAATGCAAGAGGCGTGTGAGATGTTAAGCACTTATGCCCGGCAGGTAAATCCCAAATTCAACGTTGTGGCAGTACCTGTGCTATGGCAGACACTCGTTGGAGAATTTCTTAACAATGAACTTCCGATGGTAGCGCTTGATTGGTTTGCCAACACGTCTTACGATAGAGTATATGGTTATTTAGACTCGTCCGGTGTTTATGGGCAAGCGCTTGGAAATAATTTCAGCGTTTTTGCAAAAGAGAATTTTGATCCTCTTATAAATAGCGCAGTTTCTGCAACTTCTGATAGCGTTGCGGAACAAATTTACAAGGAAATAAGCCTAAAAACGTACGAAGATGCAATTATGATATGGCTAATTCAACCATCGCGTCAATTGGTTTACAGAGATTGGTTGCATGGATTGTACCCAACAAATTACAATCCAAGTTATGCAAAGGATCTTCATTTTTACGGTTTGTACAAATCAGATGATTAAAAATGATCTTTGTGGGAGGTGAAAGATATGGCAGAAGAGAAAGACATTACAATGGGACCGGCAGAAGCAATTGCAAAAGAGTCAGACAGAAAACTCAAAAAATCCTTGAGCCTTCAAGATCTTTTTTTCCTTTCAATGGGAGGAATAATAGGATCTGGATGGCTCTTGGGGGTTGCCGGTGCAGCTGGCGTGGCTGGTCCTGCTTCAATACTGTCATGGATAATAGGAGGAGTCATAGTCCTCTTCATAGCGCTCACATTTGCGGAAGTGTCCGGAGCAATCCCTAAAAGTGGTGCAATTGTCAGGTATCCACACCTTGCCTATGGCGGTTATACGGGATACATAATTGGATGGGCTTACATGTTAAGCGCCGTGACCGTGCCAACGGTTGAGGCAGAAGCGGTGTTAACTTACGCATCCACTTATGTGCCAGGCCTTTTTCACACGGTATCGGGCGTCTCAGTTCTGACTCCGGTGGGGATACTGGCGGGCGTGGTTTTATTGGTTGCATTTTTCTTTTTAAACTGGTTTGGCATAAGATTTCTTGGTAAATTCAATTCCGTTGCCACGTGGTGGAAATTCATCATACCAACACTCACATTCATTTTTCTGCTTTTCATGTTTAACAGTTCCAATTTGACATCTCACGGAGGATTTTTCCCATTGGGAGTTGGCAACATGTTTTACGCAATTCCAGCCTCTGGCATAGTCTTTTCCTACCTTGGGTTCAGGCAAGCGCTTGAATTTGGCGGAGAAGCAAAGAATCCCCAAAGGGATTTGCCAAGGGCGACGGTGTATTCCGTCTTGGCCGCAATAGCACTTTACACGCTTTTGCAAGTGGCGTTTTTGGGAGCGATCAAATGGCCAGCCAACACAACATGGTCTACGCTTACATCCAGTTCTTTGGGTTCTGCGCCATTTTTTACCGAATTGCAGTACAGCGGAATAGCGCTCTTTGTCGCATTCTCTTACTTTCTTTTGATAGATGCATGGATCTCTCCAAGCGGCACTGGGTGGATATACTCTGGCAACTCTGCAAGAGTTTTGTACGGCATAGCGGCAGATGGGTATTTCCCCACTTCTTTGCTTAAAATCCATAACAAAACGAGAATACCATACGTTGCGCTTATAGCGAGTCTTGTGATTGGAGTTATATTTTTCTTGCCATTTCCGTCATGGTACCTTTTTGTTGGATTTATATCCAGTGCGACTGTTCTCACGTACATGATGGGACCATTGGCACTCATGACCTTTAGAAAACATGCACCAGATCTTCACAGACCATTTCGTTTACCTTATGCCTCTGTGATAGCGCCAATTGCATTTGTTGGCGGTTCTTTGATAGTTTACTGGTCTGGAATAACGACTTTTACGATGATCTTTTACACAACTTTTATAGGGATTCCTGTCTTTTATTTCCTTTATGCTCCAAAGAAATTAAATCTTTCAAAGTTGTTTGCTTACACAATCGGATTAATAGAGTTGGTTATAGCAATAGGTGCTTTGATGATAAACTACACTTATGTGCTTTATCCTTCCTCGAAAATATCGATGGCGACGAGAACTGAAGTATTTCTTGCAACCTTAATAGTGATGTCTGGAGTAGTACTTTCATTTACGGCGATAACGTCATCTAAAGTTGCTGAAAAAGATAAAAAGATGTTTTCAAGTTCTTACTGGTTGCTTGCTTTGATGATCCTTACAGAATTATTCTCGTATTTTGGAGCATTTGGAAATGATGTTTTGATTCCATTCCCATGGGACACGATCGTGATGATGGGCGTTTATTCGGTGATATACGTTTTTGCCCTCAAAGGGGGTCACAACACGGAAGATCTAAAAGTTATAACGGAAGAGCAAAAAGATTTGAACATCCCAGAAATAGGATAACTGATTCGACTAAAAGTCGAATGTTCATTCATCAATCTCTTGCGGCTTCGGCAGTTGTCCTCGCTTCGCTGCGGAGACCATCTCGACGGCAT
>JAVRKN010000146.1:0-3930 GCA_031962405.1 Athalassotoga sp.
GTGATGTTGAAAAAACTTACTCTTTGTGATAAAATATATTTGTTAAAAAAATCACTTGGAGGAATCTATGTTACTTTCTGAAATAACCAAGATTGTCGATGGAAAAAAATTATGGGACTTTGAGGATAAAAATTGTGATGTGTGTGGTGCGACTGACATGGTAAGTGAGTTGTTGGCTGTTGGAAAGGACAACATACTTTTGATAACAGGCTTGGCAACTCCACAAATGTTGAAGGCTGCAGATATAGTAAGGGTGAGCGCAATTCTTTTGGTAAGGGGAAAGGATGTGAGTCCCCAATTCGTTGAAATGTCAAAAGAATATAAAATACCTCTCATATCCACAAAACTTCTCATGTTCACAGTTTGCGGCAAATTGTTCTGCGCTGGCCTTAGCGATATAAATGGAAACAGATATGGAAATTGAACTCATGGAAAATATAGACGATCTCATAAAGAAAATCCAGCCCTATTTTTCAGAACTTTTAGTTGGCGACTTCATGTCTTCGCCTGTCATCACCGTACGAGAAGATCAAACCGTGTTTTACGCAAAAGAACTCATGAGAACGTGGAGAATATCTGGTTTACCCGTTGTAGACATGGACGGTAAATTAAAAGGTATAATAAGCATAGAAGATATAATTCATGCTCTTGAAAGTGGCACACTTGAAGCCTTGGTATCAGAAAAGATGACCAGAAATGTTATTTCTCTCTTCAAATACGATAAAATAATGGATGCCTTCAAGAAATTTGAAATGTACGGTTACGGAAGATTTCCAGTCGTCGATGAGACGGATTATCGCGTAATTGGCATCGTCACAAAACAGGATCTCATGCTCGCACTTTTAAAGAAATTAAGCATCCTTTACGTTCATGATGCACGCCGAGAGGAATTTGTGGGAGTTGATATTTACAGGTCAATTCCCAAAAGTGTGAAAATTGAAAGGACTGAATTTGAGTTCCAGATAGACTACAAAGATATCTCTTTGGCAGGCACGGGCGCTTCAGAATTAAAAAAATTTTTGCTCTCCAAAAATTTTTCTCCAAAATTTGTAAAGCGCATAGCCATAGCAACTTATGAAGCGGAAACAAATGTCGTTATACATTCAAACTCGACTGGCCGAATAAAGGCTTATGTTGAGCCAGAGTTTGTCGAAGTAAGAGTCAATGATAACGGAAAAGGCATAGAAAATATAGAAATGGCAATGAGAGATGGCTATTCAACGGCGCCGGATTACGTTAGGGAATATGGCTTTGGCGCGGGGATGGGCCTTTCAAACATGAAAAGGTGCGCAGACAGAATGATAATTCTTTCTTCTAAAGGCAACGGCGTTTTTGTTGAGATGCACTTTTGGAGGCACGAGGATGAAAGTTGAGATGATCAGAGATTTGGGATTTGAGACGGTAGTCGAAGGGCAAGGTGAAATTTCTCATGGATATGCGTGCGACCTTCTAAGTGAGGTTATGGGCAATGCAAAACCAGATACGATATGGTTTACCGTTCAATCTCACGTGAACATTGTAGCCGTAGCCGTTATAACGGGCATAAAGGCAATCGTGCTTTGCAATGGCCATGATTACGATGAAGAGACCATCGAAAAGGCTAAAAAAGAAAAAATAGCCCTTTTTAAAACGAAGTTGAACACGTTTGAAGCAGTAAAAAAGGTTTGCAACGTGATATAAGATGAGATTCAAAGGTGATTTTCATGTTCACACCTGCCTCTCTCCATGCGCAGATGTTACGATGGTTCCAAATGAAATGGCAAAGAGATTTGTTAGATGCGGCGTTGATTGG
Source organism: Athalassotoga sp. (assembly GCA_031962405.1). Classification (GTDB taxonomy): domain Bacteria; phylum Thermotogota; class Thermotogae; order Mesoaciditogales; family Mesoaciditogaceae; genus Athalassotoga. The sequence continues at coordinate 1,793 of JAVRKN010000146.1, forward strand.
GTCGGAATAACGGATCATAACAGTTGTGGAAATGTCAGGGTATTTGAAAATGTCTTTTCAAGGTACGGAATAAAAATACTCCCGGGAATTGAAATTCAAAGTGTTGAAGAAGTGCATGTATTGGGTTACTTTTCATCCGTTGAAGTAGCAGAAGAATTTTCAAAAGTCATACATCTTCATCTTCCAGAGACTAAAAATGATCCTGAAGTTTTCGGCTATCAACTTTTGGTAGATGAGGAAGATCATTTTATCGGGATGGAAGAAAAAATGTTGTCTGGATCTGTCAATCTTAATCTTAAGGAAATATTCGAACTCATAAAAAAATTCCGTGGATTGTTCGTTTACGCACACGTTGATAGAGCCTTTGGAGTTTTGAATCAACTTGGTTTTATTCCAAAAGTTCCAGCGTACGATGCGATAGAGTATTTTGGAAAAGCTGAGAATCTTGAATGTACGATTTTTAAATCTTCAGATGCGCATTATCTACACCAGATAAATTCTCCAAAAGTGGAGATAGAAGCGTCGAAGAGAGATTTCAAAGAATTTAGAATGGCAATAGAGAAAAGGCAGGTTTTCCCAATTGAGAACGATCGCCGATCATGTGATTGACATATGCGAAAATTCCGTGAATGCGGGCGCGCGAAATGTGGAGATTCGCCTAATTGAAGACGAAACAAAATTCGAATTCGAAATTTTGGACGATGGTTGTGGAATGAATGAGGAAGAAATTTCGAGAGTTTTTGACCCGTTTTTCACGACTAAAAGAAAAAAAACAGGACTCGGCCTGCCGCTGCTTAAAGAGTACGCAGAATTGACTGGTGGACACGTAAAAATTTCTTCAGAAAAAGGAAAGGGAACAAAAGTTGAAGTTTTATTCAAGAAAAATATAGATTGTCAACCTATTGGTGATATAGCAGAAGCACTTGCAACTCTTGTGGTTTCATCAAACCAGGTGTTATGGAAGATTACAAGATGCAAGGGAGATAATTGTTATAATTTTTCATCAGAAGATTTAAATGATTTGGACATAACGAATCCTCGAAACATAAAAGGTATTTTTGAATATTTTAGAAGATTGGAGGCTGCGTTGCAATGAATAAAATTTTTGGAGGTGTAGATGATGCCTGTGATCGAAACAGATCCAAAATTTGAAGAATTGGATGAATTCATCGATAGTTTGCCTGACAAAAGGGGGATGCTTATTGGCGTCTTGCATAAGGCTCAAGAGATATTCGGATATTTGCCAAAAGAAGTTCAGCATCATGTAGCCGAGAAACTTCAGATTCCGGAAAGTAATGTTTTTGGTGTTGTAACTTTCTATTCTTTTTTCACCATGAAGCCAAGAGGAAAGTACCAGATAAAAGTATGTCTTGGAACGGCTTGCTACGTTAAGGGCGGTCAAAAAATTTCTGACAGAGTCAAAGAAGAGTTGGGTGTCAAAGGTGATGAACCAACACCAGATGGCCTTTTTTCAGTTCAAGAGGTTAGGTGCCTTGGTGCATGCAGCATGGCACCTGTCATGCTTGTGGGAGAAAGAGATTTTTATGGTCGCTTAACCCCGGACAAAGTTCGACAGATAATAGAAAGTTATAGAAGAAAGGAGAATAAAAATGAAAATAAAAAGTCTTGAGGATCTTGAAAAGATAAAGGAAGAAGGATTGAAAAATTTAAGCGGGCGTCAAAGCAAAAAAAGAGGCAGAATAACTGTGGCGATGGGAACATGTGGCATAAGTGCGGGGGCTAAAGAGACGCTAAAAGCGCTCGTCGATGAACTTGACAAAAACGGAATAGAAGATGTTGCCGTAATTCAATCTGGATGCATGGGATTATGTGAGGTTGAACCTACAGTGGAAGTTCAAATTGGAGATCAAGATCCGGTCATTTATGGACACGTTGATTCTGAACAAGCAAAGCGCATCGTCAAAGAACACGTCATAGGTGGAAAGATACTTGGAGACATACTCGTCAAGACACAAACCAAAAAATGAGGAGGTTTAACCGATGCCTTTAGAAAATACAATTTTGATATGTGCCGGTGGAGGATGCATATCGGCAGGAGAGATCTCCGTAAAAGAGGCTCTCGAGAATGAGATAAAGAAATACGCCCTGGATAAAGTCGTAAAGGTTGTCGAAACGGG
>JAVRKN010000147.1:0-3839 GCA_031962405.1 Athalassotoga sp.
AAATACAACAAAAAAACATACATTCATCCAGATCCACTTGAATTTTTATACAATTACACGGACGTTAGAGATCGAGAGATAGTTGGTATCATAGGTGCTTCTCTTGCTTACGGAAGAGTATCTCAAATACTCAAAGATGTTTCTTTCGTGCTCGAAAGAATGGGAAGACCTTACGAATTCATTACAGGCGCAGATGCTGAAACTGTTAAGGAAACATTTAAAGGCTTTTCCCACCGTTACACCGATGAAAATGAATTGGTTGAATTCATTTTAAACATTAAAAGTGTCATAAAACAGTTTGGTTCTTTGCACAATGCCTTTAAATCTGGCATGAAATCATCAGATGAAAATGTGGTACCAGCCTTGTCTAACTTCATAAATCTCATACTTCCAAGTGGTAAAAGAAATTCTCTCGTGCCATCTTCAAACTGCAAAAGCCCATGCAAAAGGCTTAATCTCTTTTTGAGATGGATGATCAGATCTGACGAAGTCGATCCAGATGGTTGGAATGATATTTCGCCATCTAAACTCATAATACCTCTCGATACGCACATGCATCACATATCGCTTGTGCTTGGTTTTACGACAAGAAAACAAGCGGACATGAAAACAGCCCTTGAAATTACGGAGAACTTTAAATCAATTTCACCCGAAGACCCTGTAAAATATGATTTTTGCCTCACACGCCTTGGCATACGTGAAGATGCTGACATGGAAGGATTTTTTGAAAATTACAGGAGAGAAAATGTTTAGCCTCGGCGTCTTGGTGAACACTTTAACGGTCATAGCGGGCACTTTAATTGGACTTTTGCTTGGAAACAAACTCCAAGATCGACACAAGTCTATTTTTTTCATTTCAATAGGAATATTAACCATTCTAATAGGTGTCAGCATGGGGTTAAAAAGCCAGAATTTTCTTGTCGTTCTTGGAAGTCTTGTCATTGGAGGACTTATCGGTGAATTTTTTGAAATAGAGGATAGAATTTCTGGATTAACAAAAAAATTCTCCAAGGAAAACAGTGAAAATTTTGCCACAGGGTTTGTTTCAACTACCGTACTTTTCGTCGTTGGCCCTATGACCATCCTTGGGTGTGTGAACTCTGGTTTAAATGGAAATAACGAAATACTTTACTTGAAATCCATAATGGACGGTATAAGTTCAATTGCCTTTGCATCCGTTTACGGCATAGGAGTTCTTTTGTCTGCTGGGAGTGTGCTTGTAATAGAGGGAAGTCTTGCTTTGCTTGCGTCTACTTTCCAATTTCTTACGTTGCCCGCTTATCTCAACGATTTTACAGGCACTGGAGGAGCCATGATGATCATGATTGGGCTGAGAATTTTGAACATAAAAGAAATAAAGGTTGGCAATTTTCTGCCAGCCCTTCTTATCGCTCCATTTATAGATTTTCTCGTTATTTTGATTCATTAGTTCATTTGTTTGCAAATACTTTAGAAACCCAAGCCTTTAATTCATCTGCTTTTCCATTTGTGGCAACTACAACGTAGACATCTTTGTATTTAACGGCAACAGAACTATACCCTTGGGCTTTGAATTGACTCACAAGAGACTCGGGAGAAACTTTGGAATCAATCTTAAAAATGTAGCAGACAGTGTTGCTTTGGGGAGACATCATTCCACTTACAACTGTAAAGGTCACGTTGTTGATCTTCATTGACATGACATTGACGTTGGTAAGATTCGATATGAGTTGCCATACAACCATCTCCACCGTGTCCGGGGTAGCGTTGTAAATTTTGAAACTCTTCAACACATTGTTGAAGTAATCTTTTGGAATTGGCACAATTTGTGTGTACATCATGGAAATAGAATCGTCATTTCTTTCAACTTTAACGAATTTCAACAACATGGATCCCCTTGATAAGACGCCAACATACGTTGAGTTGCGCGTTATAACTTTTATTTGAATTGAAGGTTCGCCTTGATAAATAACATTTTGAGTTGCGATAACCGTGGATGTTGCTGAAGAAAGGAGTTCTATGAATCTTTGCTCGATATCAACTATGGGAACTGGCGACAATCTCATCTCGCCATCTTCTATAACGTAAGTTTTTCCATCAATTAAGGCCCACTCAAATGGCATCGGTGCCATGACATTTACTATCTCATTTGTGCCATCTCTTAGAATGCTTTCATATCTTACCCTCGAGTTTTGTCCTTCTTCAACAACTATTCTTTGTGCCTGTATAGATTGAGAGGCGTATGAAGTTAGAAATGTACTTATGAAGGATGCACCAAAAGTATATGATGCTAACACTAAAATGATAATTGGATAAACGAAAACTCTCAAAATTGATCACTCACATATTTTATCTTTAAAAGGTAGTTAAGATTTGAATTTCCAGTTTGGGCGTAAGTAAGAGTTGTTCCTGGTTCGGATTTAAGTAAAGAAATGCCTGCTGAAACGGCTTTTTCGTAAGCGAAGTTAGAACTAACGTTTGGGTTGAAAACGTAAAAGACCATCATCATAGAAACGGCGACCGCGGCAACACCGGGCAGTCCAAAGATCAAACCCTTTTTGACCATTTCTTTCCTACGAATCTTGGAAATAACATTTTCTTCTAAGGCTTTTGACGGTTTAAAGGTGTAAAGCAACTTAATGCCATCCTTTATCTTTTGGTAATTCTGAACAAAAATTCTACAACTTTCACACGTTTTCAAGTGAATTTCAAATTGGTGTTTTTCTTCTTCTGTCATCTCATCATGTATGTACTTTTCTCTGAATTCCTCACACCTCATCGTTAATCTCTCCTTTAATGCCCAAACTTTCCTCCAATATTCCCTTAAGCCTTTCACGAGCATAATGAAGCCTGCTTTTAACGGTGCCGACTGGTTTATCCATTATCTCGGATATTTGCTCATAACTCATGCCCTCTATTTCTCTCAAATTTATGAGCAATTTATCCTCTTTCGAAAGAGAATCTATCGCCTTTGAAATCTCTTCAGCAGAAAGCATTCTCATCAGTTCATTGGATGGCTGCACTTCATCTGCTGGTTCTCGAATGGTATTTTTTTCATCATCGTCTTCTTCTCCAAAACTTGTCAATATTTCCTTACGCCTGTGTTTTTTCCCTAACATATCTTTGCACACGTTGACAGTTATCCTGTAGATCCACGTCGAAAGTGAAGATTCTCCACGAAACTTCTTTATGTTTTTATAGACCTTTATGAAGACTTCCTGAATAACATCTTCAACGTCATCGACACCCAGGTAAGATCTTGCTATGCCGCCTATTTTTTCTACATATTCTCTGTAGAGTTCATCGTAAGAACGCGAATCTCCACGTTTTAAACCTTCTATAAGTTTTTGCTCTTCCAAATTTGAAATCCCACTCCCGTTATTTAGACATTAAAAAAAGCCCGATGTTCAAAAACCAAAAAGATCTCCGTTTTTCGGAGATCCCGTAAAGTTTGAAAAAAATCACTTACTTTGAGTAGGCTGACTCACTTTTTCAAGTGCCTTAATCTTTTTCACGAGTCTCGATTTTCTTCTTGCTGCCTGATTTTTGTGAATCGCACCAGTTTTTGCAGCCTTATCCAATTTAGAAAAAGCCTCACTTAAAAGTTTAGATGCATCTTCTCCTTTTTGCGCAGACACAAGAGCCTTTTTAACGGCTGTCTTAAACTGAGACTTTTTAATTTGGTTTTGAAGATGTTTCTTCTCAGATTTCCTTATGTTCTTTATGGCGGATTTTATTTTTGCCATTTAAAAATGTCCTCCTTCTCAAAATACAAAATCACATCTTTAAAGTATACCATAACATACACGATCAATTCAATGAAGCAAATTGACAATTTAGAATTGACAATTGAAAATGTA
>JAVRKN010000148.1:0-3823 GCA_031962405.1 Athalassotoga sp.
GATTAGGGATTGTGATCAATCAAGAAAGATTTAGCAATATGACAAAAATCAGAAAGCACGACGCAACCACGCCGAAAACGCTTAAGGATATGTAAATTATCAAAGATATTTTTCCTTCGATCCTTTTTTCTCTTTCAAAATGTCTTAAAACGTGTACGTTCCACACAAGAGAAATAAGCGATGTGATTCCCACAATCGATATTAAGGCTAAAAGCAACATCAATCTCACCATAGAAAACGCGCCGTTGTGGCGCGTTTTTTCACTTGACTTCTTCCTTAAAAGCTTTTCCTGGGCGGAATTTCGGAACTTTTCTTTCAGCAATCTTTATCTTTTTGCCAGTTTGTGGATTTCTGCCCTCGCGCGCCGCTCTCTTGACGACTTCAAAAGTTCCAAAGCCAACAAGTTGAACTTTTTCATCTTTGGAAAGCGTCTTTGAAATATTTGCGAGAACACTTTCAACAACGTCTTTGATTTCCTTCTTGTGGTATCCGGTTTCTTCCGCCACCTTATCGATCAGTTCCTTCTTGTTCATTTAATTTCCCCCTTTCATCAAGTGATTGAAAATGTCCGTTATTACTACTAAATTCGAATGAATATCGGTATTGCTTAAATATACAACAAAAAATAGAAGTTGTCAAATGTCCTCTAATACTGTAAAAACGATAAATAACAAAGAAAATAAGAGCAAATCGGCGTTTTAACACCTTATTTGCTCTTAAATGCGTGTAAACATCTTATATGCCTGTTTTTGAAAGAATTTGGAACTTGCAATGTATTTCAGATCTCAAAAAATCATTATTGTGGAATTATCAAGCCGTAATTTCCGTCTTCCCTTTTGTAGAGTACGTTTATTTGGTTGTTGTCATCAACATTTCTGAAAATAAAGAATTGATGCCCAAGCATCTCCATCTCCACTATTGCTTCGTTAACGTCTATGGCTGAAAGCACAAATTTCTTGATTTTAACGACTTTTTCTTCTTTTTCAACCTCAGTTTCAGGTTGAGATGGCTGTACCTTTTCTCTTTTCAAAGTGGTATACCTTTCTTTGAATCTTTTAAAACGCTTCTCAAGTATCTCAACACAGCCATCTATTGAAGCGTAAAAATCAGTTGTATTTTCCTTTGCCCTTATTATTATGGATCTTAACTTTAAGGTTGCTTCCACTATGCTGTTCTCGCGTTCTTTTTCGAATTTTACTTCAACGTCAGCAGAAGGATCTTCGATCAACCTTTCAAGTTTTTCGACTTTCTTCTCAAAGTAACTTTTCATTGCATCGCTGATTTCAACATTCCTTGACTTGTACTGAATTTTCAATTTGATCTCCCCTTTCTTTTGTCGATCTTCAATAGATATAACTAAACCAACTTTAAATTCCGCATCTTAGCGGAGAGCATAATGCCCCAGAGAAATCCTCCGCCTTGCGATGACAGATTCCGACGATCACATGCTGGATCGGCAAGATATGAGACTTTTAAAGTTGAATCAATATAACAAATCTCCTTCCATTCTTGACGCCGTAAGCCCTTATATGCTAAACTCATTAAAGCAAGGGGTCGTGGCGCAGTTGGGAGCGCGCTTCCTTCGCAAGGAAGAGGCCGTGGGTTCGAATCCCATCGGCTCCACCATGAGGGCAGAGTAAAATCTGCCTTATTTGTTTGCCTCAAGTTCTGCCTTTCTTTCTTGAATTATCTTGTCTTGCAAATTTCTTGGAACTTCATCGTATCGGGAGAATTTCATCGTGAAGTATCCTTGGCCACTTGTCATAGAATTCAATTTGGACGAGAAATCAAGTATCTCGGCCAGTGGTACCTCTGCTTTTATCAATTGATAGCCATTTTCAGATGGCTCCATGCCTTGTATTCTTCCGCGAATTGAATTTAGATCTCCCATGATGTCTCCCGCGTATTTGTCAGGTACGTAAATCTCAACGCTCATTATGGGCTCAAGCAAAGTTGGATTTCCATTTTGAAGCCCTATCTTAAGTGCTTGTATGGCCGCTATCTGGAATGCTATATCAGAGGAATCAACTTCATGATATGAACCATCGTAGAGAATGACTCTCACATCATCAACGGGATATCCACCAAGTACGCCGCTCTTTAATCCTTCTCTTATGCCCTTTTCAACTGAAGGAATGAAGTTTTTGGGAATTGCGCCTCCAAAAATTTTGTCCACAAATTCAAAGCCCTTTCCTCTTTCGAGAGGTTCTAACTCTATCTTAACATGACCGTACTGACCATGCCCTCCCGTTTGTTTCTTGTGCTTGTATTCGGCATTCGACTTTTTCACTATCGTTTCTCTGTACGCTATCTTAGGCTTTCCAAGTTCTGCCTCAACCCCAAAATTCTTTTTTAACTTTTCAAGTGTAACTTCAAGGTGTACATTCCCTATGCCTGAAACGACGATCTCGCCTGTTTCTGGATTGAATTCCATGTGAAATGTCGGATCTGATTCCGCCAATCTCGTTAGGCCATTGGTTATTTTGTCTATTTCGGATGCATTCTTTGCCTTTACAGATTTTGAAATCATAGGTTCTGGAAATTGAAAAATTCCCTTTGCGGATAACTGGTTGGCTGGATCGGTGAGAAAGTCTCCAACCTTACTGTCTTTGAGTTTTGGAACTGCCACTATGTCTCCAACGCTAACATCCTGTACTTCAATTTGCTTTTTACCCATTGGAAGGTAGATATGATTTACCCTTTCAGTTGACTGCGTGGAGCCGTTGTAGATGGTGTCTCCGCCCTTCATTTGACCTCGCAAGACTTTGGCGTACGTTAATTTACCGATAAATGGATCAACAACGACTTTGAAGATCAAAGCGGCAAAAGGACCAGAAAGATCTGGTTTTATGTCCAAATTCCCAACTTTAATTGGATTATCTAACGGAGAAGCACCAAAATTCTGAAGGCCTTCTATGAATTCGTTTATTCCAATTCTTTTTAAAGATGAACCGCAAAAGGCTGGTACGATCTCTCCCGCCTTGTAGCCCTTTGAAAGTGCTTTGGACAATTCAGCAGCGTCTATTGGCTGATCAGAGAGGTACTTTTCCATAAGTGCCTCATCAAGTTCAACAACTGATTCAACAAGATTTGTTCTGTATTTCTGAAGTTTCTCTTTGAATTCCGACGGTACCTCCGAAATTGAAACTTTATCGTTAGAATAAATTCTGGCATTTTGAGATATGACATCAACAATACCCTTAAGATTTGTACCCTCTCCGAGCGGAAAATTTACCACCACGACAGGTTTCTTTGAAAGTTTCTTAAACTGCTCAACGGCTTTGTCAAAATTGGAAAACTCTTTATCTATACCATTAACGAAAACCATCGATGGGCGATTGTACTCTTGCGCTATTCTCCAGGTTTTCTCAGTTTGGACCTCAACACCACTTGATGAATCGAGCACGGAACAAACGTTGTCCGTCACGAGTACAGATGATATAACTTCGCCTATGAAATCAGAAAAACCCGGCGTGTCTATCATGAAATACCTATATTCTCCCTTTTCAAAATTGAGCACTGTTGCGTTAATGCTTGTTTTTCTCTCGATTTCAACTGGATCAAAGTCCGAGACGGTATTTCCCTGATCAACGCTTCCCATCCTTTCAATTATCTTGTTCGTGAAAAGTATTGATTCACACAAAGTCGTCTTCCCACTTCCATTATGACCGATGAATGCGACAACTCTTTTCTTCTCAACAGCGATCACCTGTCAACACCTCCACTTGTTTTATCAATTTGTTCAAAGCAATATTTCTTTTGTTAACCGTTGCGTATTAATCTGTTTCAATTATATCAAATTTTCGTACATCAAACTATACTC
>JAVRKN010000149.1:0-3801 GCA_031962405.1 Athalassotoga sp.
ATGAACGATGGTGGCGGTAAGAAATCCGATGGCACATATAAAGATGGTATTTATATGCCTATCCAAAACGAAAAGAATGTTAGGTTTGCAGACGAATCTGGTATTCACGCTGCTCTCGGGATCGATACCATGGCAGAAGAAAATCGAATACCTGCAGGTCTTATCAAAATGAGCAATGAAGTCGAAGCGGTTGTGTATGTCGACAAATCGTATGTTATTGGTCCTGAATCTGCGCATGTAAATATATCTGGCATCAGCGGTTTAGCAACCAAAACAAGTTATGCAATGTTTCTGCTTCAGTCCATACTCCAGAAGATTGATTCCTCAGAGGTTGCAGTGATTATTATGAACGTTAAACACAGAGATCTTTTGAGGATTGACGAGCCGCCGACAAAATTAGAAGAAGGGCAGAAATCGCTTTGGTTAAAGCTTGGACTTGAGCCGAAACCTTTTCAAAATGTTCACTATTATTTACCACGTGGGAAAAATGGTGACCCAAATAGTTTTGTCCTGCCGACACAATTCAGATGTTACGCCTACGAACTTAACGATTGCGTAGATAAACTCGACCTCTTGTTCTCCTCTATCCCAGATCCGACCGAGACGATTGACTCACTTGTTGGCGAGATTTCGAATGGCTTGATCAACAAGACGGCAAAGTCGCCATGGGCACCGGTCAAGGACTGGCAAAGTCTTCTTGATGGTCCACCGCTATTTGAGAATGGTAAATCGCAGAATTTTGGCGAGGTGAAAGCAAGTTCTGTAGGTAAGTTTCGACGTCATCTCCGCCGAATGGTAAAAACAAGATCGACCGGAATTTTTACTGACAGGCGAGGACACAATGAAGATAATCTTTCCGATGCCTGCGTACAAGCAAGAATGAATGGCGCAACTGCGTATAACACGCCCAACAACGACGGTCCATCATTTGATAATGGATTATGGTTGTCGCTCAACGCTTTTGCTCACGTGTTGGTTTTCTTTGTTTGCCAACGCTCATCATTTGTAGTTCGCAAACGCAGCGCAGTCAAAAACGTGTGCAAGTATGTTCGCCCGCCGAAACATCATAGCCTTTCCAATCGGCGGGCTCACAAACTTTGCGCACAGGCTGGTAGCTCGCAACCACCATAAACAACGTGGTCGTTGCTCGCTTCATAGCGTTTGCTCACAGAGAATCCCTCCGCACGCGGGGATTGTCATGTTATAGTTCGCAAAAGTTACTGCGCCTAACAGCACGAACCACGACGCTCGATTACTGTATATTATGGAGCTCGCTTCATGGCGCGCTCATTTGTACTTTCACAAAGGCGCGCCACGGCGTGGTTCGTGCGGACGTTGAACTAAGCCGCTCTGCGGCAGCAAGGTGTACGATAGTAATAGTTCTTTGACAAATTTGATATTGCCTGTGAGGGATCGAAAAGATACCTTTGGGGGATAATTCACGAAGTAGTGAAACAAAACTCAAAGGAGATAGTTATGGGCGAGTTACAGGATCAAATGGTGATGGCGATGCGGCTGAGGAACTTCAGCCCAAAGACGATCAAGAGCTACGTTTCAGTAGTGAGAGGATATGTAAGGAAGTTCGGTAAGTCTCCCGTGGAAATGGGAGACGAAGAAGTGGGGAGATATCTTCAGAGCTTGATGGAACGTAAGGTGAGTTGGGCACAGATATATTTGTAATCCAGCAGCTGCTCGGCCACTCCAACATCAAGACAACAAGCGTCTACCTTCGATGCTGTCCCAGATTTCGTTGAAATATGCGCATAAAAAAAGCCCAGGGCGATGTAAATTTTAAGAAAAACAATAATGTTTCACTAACCTGAGAAAGGTACAATCCCCATGGGCAAGAAAAAGGTAACAGGACAGGGGGATAAAGTCAAACTATCAATCAGGCAAACCCAATTAAATCTGCATTTTCACAAGGGGCCTCAGTTATGCAGAACGTGAAGCGATGGAGGAACAGGAGTCAGATCCAGAGGTGGACTGCTAATGCGTTATTAGAAGGAGAGAGAAAGTTCAGAAAGATAAAGGGATTTAAGTCGATGACTGTGCTCGTCGGCGCACTTGATGAAGAATACCAAAGAAGAAAACTTGAAACCGAAGAATCAAGAGGATAAATTTACGCGTAAGAAAAACTTCGCCCTGGAAATTTCAGCGGAGAAAGGGGCATCGTGTCGTTCAGCAATTGCGATTACAAAAAAACTCAAACCTTTTCTGTTTAAAAAATCTTTTTACTGAAAAAGAATAAAAAATTGTAATTCTTTTATGATACCACTAGAAAGAATAAAAAATCTAAATGACAAAGAAATAAAAAATGGGAAATATGTTTTTTACTGGATGCAGGCTTCTCAAAGAGCAAGGTATAATCACGCCCTTGAATATGCCATATTAAAAGCAAATGAATTAAGGAAACCTCTTTTTGTTTTCTTTGCCATTATAGATAATTTTCCCCAAGCCAATGAAAGGCATTATGCCTTTATGCTTGAAGGACTTAAAGAAACTCAAAAAGCTCTTAAAGAAAGAAATATAGAAATGATTATATGGCATAAGCCAATAGAAGAATCTGTGATAAAATTGGCAAAGGATTCCTGCCTTGTGATTTGTGATAGGGGGTATTTAAAAATACAGAGAAAATGGCGAAAGCATATAGCTGAAAATATAGATTGCCCGCTAATTCAAGTCGAAAGCGATGTAATTGTTCCAGTTGAGCAGGCTTCACAAAAAGAAGAATATTCAGCTGCTACAATAAGACCCAAAATACATTCTAAACTCAATTACTTTTTAAAACCAGTTGAAGAGTATGATTTAAAAATAAAAACTGATTTTGACTTAGAAAGTTTTGATATAGAAGACATTGACTCTGCTCTTAAAAAATTAAACGTTGACAGAAGTGTAAAAAAAATTGATTTTTTCAAAGGTGGAACTTTTCAAGCAGAAAAACATTTAAAAGATTTTATAGAAAAGAAACTTGAAAATTATTCTACTCTTAGAAATGACCCAAATTTAGATTGCCTTTCAAATATGAGTATTTATCTTCATTTTGGACAAATTTCACCTTTATATATAGCGCTTAAAGTCGGCAAAGAAAAAAATGAAAGTGTCAATGCATATTTGGAGGAGTTGATAGTAAGAAGAGAATTAAGCATGAATTATACCTTTTACAATGAAAATTACGATAGTTTTTATGGTCTTCCTCAATGGGCACAAAAGACATTGTTAGAGCACAAAAAAGATAGAAGAAAATATCTCTACAACTTCTCTGACCTCGAAAATGCCAAAACCCATGACAAATACTGGAATGCAGCTCAAAAAGAAATGGTCTTAAAAGGGAAAATGCATGGCTATATGAGAATGTACTGGGGCAAAAAAATAATTGAATGGACAAAAGATCCTGTTGAAGCTTTTAGAATAATGCTTGAATTAAACAATAAATATGAAATAGACGGCCGCGATCCAAATGGATTTACAGGCGTTAGCTGGTGTTTTGGTAAACATGATAGACCTTGGACTAAAAGGGAAATTTTTGGAAATATAAGATATATGAATGAAAACGGCTTGAAAAGAAAATTTGATGCCGATAGATATGCCAAAAATATTTTGGGAGAAAGCAAGTGGAAATAATTCTTATAGGCGCAACTGGTTTGTAAGCTCAAACTTAGCTAAAAAGCTTGTATCTAAAGGTCATATTGTAAGTAGTCTTACACGCAATATAGAAAAAATAAAACAAACAGAAAAAGTTTCTTATATTCAAGCTAATTACTATGAAAGCGGGAAATGGCAAAGTGAAATAGAAAATTATAA
>JAVRKN010000150.1:0-3773 GCA_031962405.1 Athalassotoga sp.
CGTGCCTCTCGCTATGTACTCTTTGAGGATATCATTTTGAATCGTACCACGCAATTTTTCTCTTTTGACGCCTTGTCTTTCACCCACCGCTATGTACATCGCAAGCAATATCGATGCCGTGGCGTTTATGGTCATCGAAGTGCTTACCTTGTCAAGAGGAATGCCATCAAAAAGTGTTTCCATATCGTAAAGTGAGTCCACTGCAACGCCAACTTTTCCCACTTCTCCAAGAGAATGCGGATCATCAGAATCATAACCTATCTGCGTTGGCAAATCGAAGGCTATTGAAAGACCATTTTGTCCCTGTTCAAGCAGGTATTTGTACCTTTTGTTTGATTCCTCCGCCGTTCCAAAACCGGCATATTGGCGCATCGTCCAGAGTTTCCCTCTGTACATCGTATTCTGAACGCCCCTTGTGAAAGGATATTTACCGGGGAAACCTATATCTTGGTAATCTCGAGTGTCCAAGGGAGTATAAAGCCTTTTAACCTCTTCCGACCAAGTCGTCTTTAAATTTCCTTCTTCTGGATATTTTTTTATGAGTGCTTTTGTCTCTTCTTCCCAATTCTCATAATCTCTTTTAATTTCGGGAATTTCCATCATAATTCCTCCTCTTTTAAAGTTTTGTCCTCTAAAGTAAGAGATAAATTTTCAAACCTGAAAACAACACTGTACCCTTGCATTTCAACAATGCGCGACATATAACCTTGTATTTCACCCGGATCCTTTATGTATATGTAAGTCTTTCGAGGACTTTTTGTGAGTTTCAAAAGAATTATACTCCCGTTTTTGTGAACGAATTCACCTTCATAAGTTTCCCCCTCTTTTAAAGGTTCTGAATATGAAAATTCAACTTCGTTCTCTCCGTCTGTTGCAAATAATTTACCCTCATTCTCGAAAATTCGAAATGATACTTTTCCAGATCCTTTTTCAAAAACCTTTGCAAATCCATCTGAATGTGCCAAATTCAATCCTATTTCCAAATACTGCCTTTGCAGTTTTATCTTTTCGTTTAAGTCGTAATCTGGATAATTTTCTGGAGATGGAAGCGATACCTTTGTCCCATTTTCGAAGAGTTGTTGTTGAATGGTCTTCAGACCACCACTTGCAAGATCAACTATCGTTTCAAGATTGTCCATGAGATATTTCCTGTTTGGATCGGTTGAATCAAAAGTTCCACTTAAAATCAAAGGCTCGAGGGATTTTGTGCTTATCTTTTTTCTCATTCTCGAAACGAAATCTTGAAAATTTTCAAATTTCCCCTTCATCCTTTCCTCTTCTATAAGACGCCCCAAATTCATTCCAACGCCCTTTATTGCCATAAAGCCTATTCTCACGTTTTTTCCGCTGGGATAAAACAAAGTTTTAGACTCATTTATATCTGGTGGAAGCAATTTTATAGACAACCTGTTGAGTTCTTTTTCATATGCCAAAAGTTTTGCCGGTTCTGAAATATTTGAATTCATCAAAGAGGATAAAAATTCGGCAGGCTTAGTCGCTTTAAGATAGGCAGTCCATACTGTTATGTAAGCATAAGCAACGCTATGGGATTTGTTAAAACCGTAAGACGCGAAGTTACTTATCGTTTCAAAAAGCCTTAACGCCTTTGATTCTGCATAACCATTCGAGACGCATCCCTTTACGAAATCGGTCTTCAATTCATCCATTAAAACCGGATCTTTTTTTGAAATAGATTTCCTAAACATATCGGCTTTTTCTCCCGAAAAACCAGCCAGATCAGTCGCTATTTTCATTATTTGTTCTTGATATATTATCATCCCATAAGTGTCTTTTAAAATCTCGTCAAGACCGAGTTCATCCTTCATTATAGAACCGCCATGACGTCTTCTTATGTATTCATCCGCTACTCCAGAATACATCGGACCAGGTCTGTTAAGACTTAGAAGTGCCACAACATCGTTGAAGTTTTCAGGAGCCATCTTCTTCGTCAACGAAGTGGCTGAGGCACTTTCAAGTTGAAATATTCCAACCGTATCGCCCTTCTTAAGAACGTCGTATATCCGAGGATCGTCTATCGGTATTTGCATCAAGTCTGATCTTGAAATGGCATTTCCCATTGCCTCTTTTATGTTTGTAAGCGTTTTGAGCCCAAGTATGTCTATCTTCGTCACTTCCAAATCTGCGAGATCTTCCATGTCGAATTCAGTTATCCATCGCTGACCATCAAAAGCCAGAGGCATCGTGTTGTTTATATCTTCCCTCGACAGCACTATACCGGCGGCATGAGTTGTTTTGTGATGAACAAGCCCTTCGAGTTTTATAGAGTAATCGATGAGGTTTCTCAATTCGGCGTTTTGATAAATTTTTTTCAACTCCTGATTTTTCGAGATGGCTTCCGAGATTTTCTCGTATCCGGAGACCCTCCACGCGATGTCTTCTATAATCCTGTCGCTAATTCCAAGAGACTTTCCAACCGATCTTACAACGGCCCTCGCACCGAGCGTCCCGTAAGCACCCACTTGTGCAAGATGATCGATCCCATAGTTTTGAGCAATCGCCGAAATAAGTTCATTTCTTTGATCATCTTCAACGTCTATGTCTATGTCCGGATCGCCAGTCCTTGATTCGTTGAGAAACCTTTCAAAAAGCAAATCATACTTGAGAGGATCTACAGATGTTATTCCCATAAGGTAAGAAACTAACGAAGAAACTGCCGATCCTCTTCCGGGCCCTATCAATATTCCAAGTTTTTCAGCGGTGTTTATGATATTTGAAACGGTTAAAAAATACGTACAGAACTTCTTTGATTCTATGAGTTTCAATTCACGTTCTGCCCTTTTTGATTTTTCGCTGTCAAGATTTTTAAAATTGATTTTCTCTCGAATAGTCTTACAGTCATCCTTTGACAAGTTTGGTAAATCCAAATTTGGTTTAAGATCGTAATCAACACATTTTGAAGATACCTCAAGCGTATTTTCAATTGCCAAGGGTAAATCGTTGAAAAGCAAATTCATTTCACCCGGCGATTTAACGTAATATTCGTCGCTCCCATAGGCAAAAGTGCCGTCCCATCTCATGTTTCTTCCCATCGAGACAAATAATCCGTGAGACAACGCATCGTTCTTTTTTACAAAATGGACATCATTCGTTGCGACGATCTTTATCTTCAATTCTTCAGCAATTTCTAAAAGCATCTCGTTGAGATCTTTCTGCTCTTTAAGACCAGTTCTCATGAGTTCAATGTAAAAGTCCTCTCCAAATCTTTCGAGATAGGATTTAGCGACATCTCGTGCTTTTGATATCTCACCGTTTAAAATAAGCCTTGGTATTTTTCCACTCATGCATCCGGACAAAACGACAACGTCCTTCATTTCAAAAACATCTTTATCTTCGAGGGATTTCTTGCCTGACTTGGCCATTGAATTGAGCGATTTAACAATTGAAAGGTATCCATTTTTATTTTTGGCAAGCACCGTAAGATGGTTTCTCCGCTTTTCTTCCCCATCTATGTATATTTCACATCCAATAATTGGCTTTATCCCGTGCTTTTTCGCCGAAGACCAAAATTTATACACCCCGCCCAATGTACCATGGTCGGTTATTGCCACAGCACTCATACCTAAATTTTTAACCTCGTCCATAAGCGTGTCCATTTTTGAAATGGAATCGCCCAGACTGTATTCGGTATGCAAATGAAGATGCACAAAATCTTTCATCCAAACGCTCCTTAACTAATTTTATCATACTTCAATGGCATATATGGCATATATGGCGTATGGCATATGGCGAATGGCGTATGGCAAAGACAGGGA